>DGYN01000045.1:0-1812 GCA_002398405.1 Caulobacteraceae bacterium UBA5005 | reverse complement strand
CGGTCCCCCTCCCGCCGCGTCGCTTCGCTTGCGGGGGAGATACTTCTCCATAGAAAGACGCTGGCGATTCCGCCGCTTCCGGGCTTATGGTCTCCGCAAAATAAGAAATATCGCAGGGAGGCGATCATGATGCTGGGGAAACTCGCGAAGGCGGGCGGCGTATTGGCGGCCGGTGGCTTGGCCGCCGCGCTCACGGTGGGACTGGTGCACGGTCAGGGTCAGGGCCTGCAGGTCAAGGTGGTCTCGTCCAGACCCGACATGGTCAGCGCCGGGGATGCCCTGGTCGAGGTCAAGGGCGCCAACCTCGCCAACCTCGCCTTCACGGTGAACGGAGCGGCCGCGACGCCCATCCTCAAGCGGACCGTCAACGGCGGGACCCATGCCCTGATCGGCGGCCTCCGGGTCGGCGCCAACACTATCGAGGCCAAGGCCGGCGGCGCCGCGGGCCGGGTCGCAGTGACCAATTACCCCAAGGACGGGCCGATCACCTCGGGTCCGCACATGACGCCCTATGAATGCCGGACGGTGGAATCCAACCTCGGGACCGCGCTGGACGCCAACTGCAACGCGCCGACCCGTCTCGACTGGTATTACCGGACCACGGGCGGCGAATTCAAAGCCCTGCCGCAGGGTCCCAGGCCGGCGGATCTCGCTCGCGCCACCACCCTCGAGGGCAAGACCGTCCCCTATATCGTCCGCGTCGAAAGCGGCACGATCAACCGCACCATCTACCGCATCGCCGTCCTCGACGATCCGGCCCCGGCCGCCGTCTCCGGCGTCGTCGAACGCCTGCCTGTGAACTGGACTCCGGCGGCCTGGAACGGCCGGTTCGCGGTCTCCTTCGGCGGCGGCGCGGGCACCAAGTACAACCAGGGCGCCAACCAGGTGACCGCCCCGCTCAACGACCTCTATCTGTCGCGCGGCTTCGTCCACATGGTGGCCACCGAACTGGTCAACGGCCTGCACGGCAACCAGGTGCTCCAGGGCGAAAGCCTAATGATGATCAAGGAGCACATGATCGAGCATTACGGCGTCCCGCGCTGGACCGTCGGCAACGGCGGCTCGGGCGGCGCGATCCAGCAGCTGGTCATCACCCAGATCTATCCGGGCCTCCTGGACGGCCTGCAGCCCAGCCTGTCGTTCCCCGACAGCTCCATGTTCACCCCCGACTGCGGCCTGCTGCAAAACTACTGGAAGACCAAGGCGGGCCCCAATTGGACCCAGGCCAAGAAGACGGCGGTCGAGGGTGTCACCCCCGGCACCTGCGCCGCCTGGGAGAGGTCCTTCGTCCCGGTCTCCATGGCCAACTACAAGCCGGGCTGCGACCTCAAGGACCAGTCCAAGATCTTCGACGCCAAGACCAACCCCAAGGGCGCCCGCTGCGCCGTCCAGGAGATGCGCGCCAACGTCTACGGCCGCGATCCCAAAACCGGCTACGCCTACAAGACCGGCGACAACGTCGGCCTGCAGTATGGGCTGAAAGGCCTCAACGACGGGGTGATCAGCGTCGATGAGTTCCTGGAACTGAACGAGAAGATCGGCGGCAACGACTGGGACGGCAACTTCGTCGCCGAGCGCTCCGTCGGCCACATCCAGGCGATCCGCGCCAACTACGCCTCCGGCATGATGAACTCCGGCGGCGGGGGCCTGGCCAACGTTCCGATCCTCCACTACCGCAACTACACCGACAGCATCGGCGACATCCACGACCGCCACCGCGACCTGACGATTCGCGCCCGCCTCGAACGGGCCGTCGGCCGCACCGATCATGAGGTGATCTGGGTCGGGCCGGGACGCGGCGCGCCTCAGACC
>DGYN01000099.1 GCA_002398405.1 Caulobacteraceae bacterium UBA5005 | reverse complement strand
CACCGGGATGCCCTCGGTGATGCAGACGATCAGGGGGATTTCGGCGTCGATGGCTTCCAGGATGGAGTCGGCGGCGAAGGGCGGCGGGACATAGATGACGCTGGCCTCAGCGCCCGTGGCGCGCACCGCTTCCCCGACCGTGTCGAACACCGGCAGGCCCACGTGGACCCCGCCGCCCTTGCCGGGGGTGACCCCGCCGACCATCTTGGTCCCGTAGGCGATGGCCTGTTCGGTGTGGAAGGTCCCCTGGGAGCCAGTGATCCCCTGGCAGATGACCTTGGTGTTCTTGTCGATGAGGATGGACATCTTGGGTGGTCTTTAGTCCCGTAAGATCGCGCGGTTCGCGCGGGCTGGGCTTAGCGCACCTTACCGGCGGTGAAAACCGTGCACGAGCGTCTACCTGACGTTTTCTACGGCTTGGTCAGCAGCACATGCATGTTGTCGGAGAAGGGGGCGAAGCGGTTCAGCTGGGTGAAAGCGTAGCCGCAATCCTTCGCCATGCGCTCCAGATCGGGAACGGTGAAGTAGTTGACGTGGTCGGGATAGCGGAAGCCGCACCACTTGGGCCCGCGGACATGGCGGTTGGAGACCCCGAAATTGGGCAGTTTCAAATAGAGCTTGCCGCCGTCCTTGAGCACCCGGCGCACCGCGGTCAGCAGGCCCCTGGGGTTCATGTCGTGCTCGAGGATCGAGCTCATCAAAACGCCGTCGAAGAAGCCCTCCTCGAAATCGCCGAGTTTTTCGATGGCCGGGCCGAGCAGGACATAGCCGCCGCGCTCCCGGAACTTGGGGTCGCTCTCGGCCTGCAGGCCGGCGGAAAGCTCGATGCCGTAGGGGATCAGGGGCGCGGGCAGGGAATCGCCCCGGCCGCAGCCGATATCGAGGACGCGGCCGGCGCCGAACACCTTCAAGTAGCGCGCGCCCGCGTCGCGGCGGAACTTCCAGCGGAAGCTTGTGGCCGCATCGACGGCGCGGAAGGCGGACCGCTCGGATTTGCGGCGCTTGGCTTCTTCCGCCCAGGTCTTTTCCCAGGCGAATTCGGAGACCAGGCGCGAATAGTCGGGGACGTTCTTCAGATAGGTAAAGCCGCAGGATGTGCAGGCCGCCATGCGCCAGGGGCCTTGCGAATACTCAGGCACGGGGCGATGCCCGGCCGACCCGCAGGCGGGGCAGTCGCGTTCGATTTCGGCGAGAGCCTCGGCAGTCATGTTCCGCATATGGACGATGCGCGGGCGCGCCGCAAAGGGCGGCGGCGCTATCTCTTCAGTTTTATATAGATCAGGCTCGTGGCGCGGGGATCGTCGCGCACGGCGACGGAGCGCAGGTCGCCCTCGATCAGGGCGTCCATGGCCAGGCGCTGCTGGTTGCGGCCCAGCACCCGGCGGGTCGTTCCGCGCTCGGTGAACATGATCTGCGGCTCGTCGAGACTCGCGGGAAGGCCGAGCCAGGCCTTGAGTTCGGCCGCGGCGCCCGGATGGACGGGAGAGGCGGAGACGCTGCAGAAATCACCGCGCAGCTGCGCGTTCGTGCTGGACCCGGTCATCAGGAAGGTCGCCGCGCCCTCGACGGGTTTCCACAGGACCTCGGCCTCCTTGATGTTCGGCGGCGCGGACGGAGTGAAGGCCGGTGGCGGAGCGACGTAGCCGTCCGCCCGGGCCGCGGCCTTGGCCTTGTCGAGGCTGCCGGAGGTGGCGACGCAGTACTTCTGGAACGCGGCCATCAACGGTGAGTCCGCGGCGGCGGCCGGCGTGGCGGCGAGCGCCGCCATCAGGGCAAGTCGATACATAGCGTCTATCCTCCCGCGCGCAGCTTAGCGCAGACACGCGCGGAAATGCCGGACGATTTTAGACCGTTGTCCGGTTAGGCCGCGCCGCGCACCGCCGCGACGATCTTCTCGGCGCCGTCGGAAAGGTCGTTGGCGGCGATGACGTTGAGGCCGCTCTCGTTGATGATCCTCTTGCCCTCATCGACATTGGTGCCTTCGAGGCGGACGACCAGGGGCACGTTCAGGCCCATGTCGCGCACCGCGGCGACAACGCCCTCGGCGATGATGTCGCAGCGCATGATGCCACCGAAGATGTTGACCAGAATGCCTTTGACGTTGGGGTCGGCGGTGATGATCTTGAAGGCCGCCTCAACCTTTTCCTTGGAGGCGCCGCCGCCGACGTCGAGGAAGTTGGCGGGCTCGGCGCCGTAGAGCTTGATGATGTCCATGGTCGCCATGGCCAGGCCCGCGCCGTTGACCATGCAGCCGATCTCGCCGTCCAGCGCGATGTAGGAAAGGTCGTAGTTGTGGGCCTCGATCTCCTTGGGGTCTTCCTCGGTCTCGTCGCGCAGGGCGACGACGTCGGGATGGCGGAAGAGGGCGTTGCTGTCGAAAGAGACCTTGGCGTCGAGAACCACCAGTTTGTCCTCGCCGGTGACGATCAGGGGGTTGATCTCCAGCATGGCCATGTCCTTGCCGACGAAGGCCGCATAGAGCTGGGTAAGCAGCTTGCCGGCCTGTTTGGCGAGGTCGCCCTCGAGCTTCAGGGCCTTGGCCAGCGAGCGGCCATGGTGGGCCGAGACCCCGGTCACCGGGTCAATCTGGATGGTGATGATCTTTTCGGGGGTGTCGTGGGCGACCTCCTCGATGTTCATGCCGCCTTCGGTGGAGGCGACGACGGCGACGCGGCT
Source organism: Caulobacteraceae bacterium UBA5005 (assembly GCA_002398405.1). Taxonomy (GTDB): domain Bacteria; phylum Pseudomonadota; class Alphaproteobacteria; order Caulobacterales; family Caulobacteraceae; genus UBA5005. The sequence goes on along the minus strand of DGYN01000099.1, from coordinate 14,366 downwards.
GGTTTCGCGATCGACCAGCATGGAGAGGTAAAGCTCGCGGCTGATCTGGGCGCCGGCCTCGATGAACAGGCGGTTGACCTGCTTGCCCTTGGGGCCGGTCTGCAGGGTGACGAGCACGCGGCCGAGCATCTCCTCAGCGTTGCTGCGGACATCCTCGATCGATTTGACGACGCGGACCCCGCCCTTGGCGTCGGGTCCCAGGCCCTCGAAGCGGCCCTTGCCGCGGCCGCCGGCGTGGATCTGGGACTTGACCACGAAGACCGAGCCGCCGAGGCCCTGGGCCACCTTGACCGCTTCGTCCGGCGTGAAGGCCGCGCCGCCGCCGAGCAGCGGAACGCCGAACTCGCGCAGGACGTCCTTGGCCTGGTGTTCGTGGATGTTCATGGCGGTCCCCTCAGCGCTTGGATGGCGCGCTTATAGGAGCGTGCGCCGCGCCGCGAAAGGGGCCGTTTTCGTCAGGCCTTCAGCCGGACCGGTTTTGCCCGGTAGAGCTCAGGGAACAGGCTCTTGAGGTGCACCAGCTTGGGCTGGTCGTACATGACGATGTAGGGCTGCCTCGGATTATTGAAGAGATAGTCCTGGTGGTAGTCCTCGGCCGGATAGAAGGCCGGCAGGGCGGAGACCTTGGTGACGATCTTCTTGGGGAAGACGCGGGCGGCGTCGAGCTGGGCGATATAGGCCTGGGCCACGCGGCGCTGTTCGTCGCCGATGGTGAAAAGCTCGTTGCGGTACTGCGGCCCCTGGTCGGGATACTGCATGTCGAGCTGGGTCGGGTCGGTGGCCACCGAGAAGAAGATGCGCAACAGGTCGCCGTAGGAGACGACCTTGGAATCGAAGGTCACTTCCACCGCTTCGGCGTGGCGGGTGCGGCCGGTGGAGACCATCTCGTAATCCGCCTGCTCGCGGGCGCCGCCAGCGTAGCCGCTGACCGAGCGGGTCACGCCGTTCACGTGAGCGAACACCGCCTGCACGCCCCAGAAGCAGCCGCCGGCCAGGACGGCCTTCTGCAGGCCGCCGGCGGCGCGGGGGTTGAGGGTGGGCGCGGGAAGCTTCTTGTTGGCTTCGGCCGCCGTGGCGTCCCGGCCCGAACAGGCGCCCAGCACCGGCAGGGCGGTCAGGGCTGTGATCAGGGCTCTGCGATCCATGGTCATGGCTCCTAATATGGTGGTCTCCGGCGAGGATTCCACATTTTGGGTCTTTCGTCAGATACGAAAACGCCCGCGGCCTGGATGACCGCGGGCGCCTTTCAAACATCAAATAATGTCTAGCGCGCGGCCTGGCCCTTGGCGATGGCGGCCTGGCGCTCTTCCTCGCGGGCGCCGGCCAGGATGCCTTCGAGCCCGTAGTTGCCCTCATGGCAGGCGTATTCGAAAACGCCGCCCTTGGCGGTCATGAACTCATACTCGCCGCCCCAGGGCTGGGCCCAGACGGTGGGGTCCTCGGCGGTGAATTGATAGAGCAGACGGTCCTTGCCGACGCGGGTGAATTTCTCGGTGACCTTGAGGTTTTCCGAGGAGACGCCGCGCAGATTCTGCGAGGGGTGATAGTTGGTGGTCTCCAGCACCAGGGTGTCGCCCTCCCACCAGCCCACGGAATCGCCCATCCAGGGACGGACCCCGTCGGTGCGGTGCTTGGCGGCGGCCTTGTTGGGCACGAGGCGCGCGATGCGGACGTCGTGGACCATCTCCACCAGGATCGCCACCGAGTCCTTGGTCTGCACGATCTGATAGGTGTTGTTGTACATCAGCGGCAGCATGATCGGTCCGGCGGAGTTGCCAAAGCTCATCAGGCAGCGCTCGCCGATCGAACGGGTCTCGGGATTGTCGTTCATCGACGCCGGGCCGGCCGGGCCGTCCTCGCGCCCTTCGTTGCTGGCCACCGGGCCGCCGCGGCCGCGGCCACGGCCGCCGCCGACGCCCGGCAGGGTCGGAGGCACCCGGCCGTTGGGCGTCGAGGTGATATAGGAGGTGCGGGGCTCGCCGTTGACGCGGGTCAGCTGGGTGCCGCTATCCTTCCAGCCGGAGTTATAGCCGCAGTCGAGACCGCCGGCGCCCTGGCAGTTCTTGGAGGTATGATCCTCGGCGCCCAGGTTCGGATCGGTCGGCTTGTCGCCTTCCAGGAAGCGGGCCACGGCGGTGCCTTCGATCTCGGCCGCCTCTTCGGCGGTGTGGACCTTGCGCTCGCCGAACTTGGGCTGGCGTTCCAGGGGGGTGATGTAGGCGTTGCTCCAGTTGCCCTGCAGGTCCGCCTTGCCGTCCGAGGCGCGGGGCGCCTTGTAGGCGGCGGTCTTGGCCGATTGTGCGATGGCGACGGCCGGAACGACGGCGATGGTCAGGGCGCTGGCCATCAGACCGGCGGTAAGCAGCTTCAGAGACATGCGACAGTCCTCATGGGCGGCCCTCATTTGGACGCGGGCGCCGTTGTTTATCAAAACGTGGGCCAACCTATCACAGGACGGGGGAGGCGCGAAAGCTAGGCCGCCTGGGCGTTATCGCCGCAGGATCAATGACTTAAGGTGCTACAGCGGCGCTTTTTTATGTCACCCCGGCAATGTGGGCTGGCAAGGGGACCAAGCCTTGCGCAAGATGGGCCCTTGAGCGCCGCATCTTCAAGAGCGCCACCGCAGGAGGATAATCGCTTTGAGGCCCACCCCGTTTATCGCCGCCGTCTGTCTGGCGGGCGCCCTCTGCGCCACCGCGGTCGCCCAGCCGCCGCCCGCCCCCGCCCCGATCAAGGCCGGAACCAAGATGCTGACCCCCAAGCTTCTGATGAAGCACGTGGTCAATCCGGCCGCCGAACTGTTCTGGAAGCATTCGGGCCAGGTGGTGGACGAGGAGGGGGTCAAGGACCGCGCCCCCGGCGCCGACGACGCCATGTGGCTGGACATGGTCAACTCCGCCGCCATCCTCGAAGAGAGCGGCAACTTGCTGATGATGGAGGGCCGCGCGCGCGACGAGCCGTGGATGCGTTTCTCCCGCAACCTGGTGGACGCCGGCGCCCTGGCCATGAAGGCGGCCGAAGCCAAGAACGCGGATGCGGCCTTCGAGGCCGGCAGCGCCATCTATGACACCTGTTTCGGTTGCCACGGCCGCTACATCCCGCGCCCCGCCAATAGCCTCTACAAGGCGCCGCTGCCGGGGGATTAGGTGGCAGCCAGCAACTGAACCCGTCGCCAAGGATTTTCGGCGCCCTTCTCCCGAGGGGAGAAGGGACGCCAATCTGCCCTGAATTCCGGTCCGCGAGACCCTACTGCGGGCCGCCCCTAGGAACCGGCGTCGCGGCCGCGGCGCCGCGGGAGAACTCGGGATTGTAGCCGGCCGGGCGGGGGACGCTGGTCTTGCCGGCCGCCGCCAGGCGCTCTTCCTCGCGGGCCCCGGCGAGGATGCCCTCCAGGGCGTAGTTGCCCTCGTGGCAGGCGTATTCATAGACATCGCCCTTGGCGGCCATGAACTCGTATTCCCCGCCCCAGGGCTTGTCCCACACGGTGGGGTCCTCGACGATGAACTCGTAGCGCAGGCGGGTGGGCGAGACGCGGCTGAACTTCTCGGTGACCTTCAGATTAGCCGAGGAGGCGCCCACGGCCTGGCGCGGGTGATAGTTCTTGGTTTCCACCACAAGCTTGTCGCCCTCGTACCAGCCGATGGACTCGCCCATCCAGGGACGGACCCCCGTTGTGCTGTGCTGGGCGGCGGCCTTGTTGGCCACCAGGCGGACGATGCGCACGTCGTGGACCATCTCCACCAGGATGGCGACGGAGTCCTTGGACTGCACCAGGCGGTAGGTCGAGTTGTACATCTGCGGCTGCATGATCGGACCCGAGCTCGAGCCGAAGGACATTATGCAGCGCTCGCCGATGGAGCGGGTCTCCGGATTGTCGTCCTGCCTCATGCCGGGACGAAGGCCGCCGCCGCGGCCCGCCGCGGGCGCGGCGCCCGGCTTGGCGGCGGGCATCTTGCCGTCGGGGGTCGAGGTGATGAGGCTGGTGCGCGGCTCGCCGTTGACCCGCATCACCACGGTGCCGAAGTCGGTCCAGCCGACGTTGTAGCCGCAGTTGGTGCCGGTGAAGCCGGGGCTGCAGGGCAGGTCCTCGATCTTGGTGTCGGGCTTGGTGGGCTGGTTGCGGGATTCGATCGAGGCGGCCTGGTCGCCCTCGATCTTGCGGGCTTCTTCCGGCGTCATCACCAGGCGGTTGCCGTAGGTGGCCGCCCGCTGCAGCGGGGTGAGGGAGGAATTGGTCCAGTTGCCTTGCAGATCCGGAACATTGCCGAGGATGCGCGGCGCCTTGTAGGCGCTGGTCTGGGCGACCACGAAGGTCGGCACCGCCAGGGTCAGGCCAAGGGCGCCGGCGAGCAGGGCTACGGTGAGGTTTCTCTGGGTCATCTCTTCACTCCTCTAGGGGGGACGCTCTCTTGGCGGAGCGCTTGTTCGCATAGTGTGGACGCCTCGCGCCCCGATGGCAATCTTGGCCGCGGTCGCAAAAACAGCGCCGGGGCGAGGCCGCCGGCGCTGTCATGCCGTTCAAATCGGAAAGCCGGAATCTAGTCTTCGTCGGTGACGTCGGCGATGGTGCCGTTCAACGGCTCGCCCAGCGCGCCGGTGACGATCTTGCCCGCGTCCTTAACGCCCTTCTGGGCCGTATCGGCCTTGCCGTCCTTGTTTTCGTCCTTCGGTTCCATGGCCATGGCGATTTCCCTCATCCCTAAAATTGGCGCGGTGAACGCAGATACCCTCGTTCAGCGATAGATCAGTTTCAGCCTTAAATCTTATCTGAAGGCAAGGATTGATTCGCCCTAAGAGCCGCGAATTCAACGAACTGCCGCATCAGAACCGGCGGCTCAGGAACCTCGTTCCCGCAAGCCCGAAACGCCATGGGACTTCGGCCGCCTTGGTGATTCCGATCCTTGGGCCGGTGAGAAGCTTCGCCGGAACGCGCGAGGGCGTCAGGGCGAAGGGCGGGGCGCCAAGCGGCAGGCCGTCGTGTTCGCGGGTCACGCCCAGCGCCTGACAGAGCTTTCCGGGGCCCGAGCACAACAGCTCAAGGCGCTGCGTTCCGCGCCGCTCGATCATGGTTTCGATCCCAGCCAGTGGCTCGATCGCCCGGATCAGCACCGCCCCGCCGGGACGGTCGCCGCAGACGATGTTCAGGCACCAGTGCATGCCGTAGATGCGGTAGACGTAGGCGCAGCCCACCTCGCCGAACATGGCGGCGTTGCGCGCGGTCTTTCCCGGGTAGCTGTGCGAGGCCGGATCGTCGGCGTCATAGGCCTCGGTCTCGACGATAACCCCGCCCACGCCATCCACGGTCAGGACCGCGCCGATCAGGGCCGGGGCGAATCGTTCCGGGGGCAGGGAATAGTCGAGGTACATTGGGGACTGTTTGAGTTGGCGCAGCCAAGTCTAACTGTCCCCGACACGGAGGGCCACGGCAGCCGCTGGTTTTCGAATAGGTGCGGTGTCGGGGACAGTTAGAAATCGCGCTGCGATTTCAAACAGTCCCCATTTTTTTCGCGCCCCCTGTCGATTCGGAGGCGGCCCGTTCGTCGCCTTGACAAGGAGGCGGGCTGCGCCTCGTTCAGAGGATGGAGACAAGACGATGCGCGTGATGGTTCTGGTCAAGGCGACGGCGGATTCCGAGGCGGGAAACATGCCGCCGGCCGAACTTCTCATCGCCATGGGCAAGTACAACGAAGAGCTGGTCAACGCCGGCATCATGCTGGCGGGCGATGGCCTGCACCCGACGGTGAAGGCCAAGCGGATCGGCTTCGACGGCGAAAAAAGGATCGTCATCGACGGCCCCTTCGCCGAGACCAAGGAGCTGGTGGCCGGCTACTGGATGTGGGAGGTCAAGGACATGGCCGAGGCCGTCGAGTGGCTGAAGCGCTGCCCCAATCCCATGCCCGGCTATTCCGAGATCGAGCTTCGGCCGGTGTTCGAGATGAGCGATTTCGCCGAGGTGATGACGCCCGAGGCTGAGGCCATCCACGACCGGGTCGCCGCCAAGCTGACCGGCGAGTAGGCCAAATCCTGGGCCGCCGCCGCAGCTTGTCTGGCGAGACCCCCTCCCTTAAGCCGGGCAGCCGTGGCGGCGACCGATACCCCCAAGGATGTGCTTACGGCGATCGAGACGGTTTTCCGGATCGAGCAGGCGAGGCTGATCGCGGGGCTGGCCCGCATGGTGCGGGACGTGGGGCAGGCCGAGGAACTGGCCCAGGACGCCCTGGTCACCGCCCTTTCCGAATGGCCAAAGTCCGGCGTCCCGAACAATCCGGGCGCCTGGCTGATGGCCGCGGCCAAGCGGCGGGCGATCGACGGGTTCCGCCGCAAGAAGATGCTCGAGCGCAAGCACGCCGAGATCGGCCGGGACCTGGAAGACGAGCGGGATTCTTCTGTCGAACAGATCGAGGCCGCCATGGACGATGACGTCGGCGACGAGCTTTTGAGCCTGATCTTCACCGCCTGCCATCCGGTGCTGTCCACCGAGCAGCGGGCGGCGCTCACCCTGCGCCTGATCGGCGGCCTGACCACCGACGAGATCGCGCGGGCCTTCCTGACCAGCGAGAGCACCGTCGCCCAGCGGATCGTGCGGGCCAAGAGGACGCTGGGGAGCGCCGGCCTGTCCTTTGCGGTGCCCAGGGGCGGCGAGCGGGAGGAGCGCCTAGCCTCCGTTCTGGAGGTCCTCTACCTGATTTTCAACGAGGGCTACTCGGCGACGGCGGGCGAAGACCTGGTGCGCCCGGCGCTGTGCGCCGAGGCCCAGCGGATGGGACGGATCCTGGCGGGGCTCGCGCCGGACGATCCGGAGGTCTTCGGCCTTTTGGCCCTGATGGAAATCCAGGCCTCGCGCCTTCCCGCCCGCACCGGGCCCGCTGGCGAGCCGGTGCCGCTCACCGAGCAGAACCGGGCGCGGTGGGATCAGCTCCTGATCCGCCGCGGGCTGAACGCCCTTTCCCGCGCCCAGGCGCTGGGCGGGACAAACGGACCCTACGCCCTACAGGCCGCGCTCGCCGCCTGCCATGCCAGGGCGCGGACGGCGGCGGAAACCGACTGGAGGAAGATCGCCGGCCTTTACGACACCCTGCGCGGAGTGATGCCTTCGCCGGTGGTCGATCTGAACCGCGCCGTCGCCCACTGCATGGCCTTTGGGCCCGAGGCGGGGCTTAAGCTGGTGGACGAGATCGCCGGGGCGGCGGTGCTGGACGGCTATGCGCCGCTTCCGGCCGCCAAAGGGGATTTCCTGTTCCGCGCCGGGCGCAAGGCGGAGGCCCGCGCGGCCTTTGAGCGCGCGGCGAGCCTGACCCGCAACGAAAAGGAGCGGGCCTTCCTGCTGAAGCGGGCCGCCGACTGCGGCTGACCCCTCGCTTGTGCAACCGGCGGATGTGATGTTCCATCCCTTCCCAAGCGGCCGCCCTAGACGCCGCGGGAGGAAGAGACATGAAAAGAGCCCTCGTCGCCATGCTAGGCGCGGCTGTTTGCGTCGCCCCGATCATCGCCATCGCCCAGCAAGCCAAACCCCCCGCGGCGGCGTTCAAAGCCCCAAGGAACGCCTTTGGCCAGCCGGATCTGGGCGGCCAGTGGACCAACGCCACCATCACCCCGGTCGCCAGGCCCGCTCAGTTCGGCGATCGCCGCGCCCACACCGAGGCCGAGGTCGCGCGGCTGGAGGGCCAGAGCCAGGCCAACGTCGAGCGGGGCAACCAGAACACCGACCCCAACGCCGCGGCGCCGAGCGCCGGCGGCGATGTCGGGGGCTATAACCGCGGCTGGCTGGATCCCGGCACCCAGGTGATGCGGGTCGGCGGCGAGCCGAGGACCTCGTTCCTGACGACGCCGGGCGGACAGTTCCCGGCCCGCCGGGGAATGGCAGGCGGCGGGGGCCGGGGGGCCTTGCTGGCCGCCGCGGCGGGTCGCGGCGGCGCGGCCGGACGCGGGGGTCAGTTCGACAATCCCGAGCAGCGGCCGCTCGGCGAGCGCTGCATCATCTCGTTCGGGCGCAACGGCGGGCCGCCGATGCTGCCCAACGGCTTCTACAACAACAACTATCACATCGTGCAGTCGCGGGACGCCGTCGCCATCGGGGTGGAGATGGTCCACGACACGCGTGTGGTGCGGCTGAACAGTAAGCACCGCACCGACGGGGTGCGGACCTGGTTCGGCGACTCCATCGGCTGGTACGAGGGCGATACGCTGGTGGTCGAAACCATCAACCTGCCGCAGCGCCAGGCCTATCAGGGCTCGTGGGAAAACCTGAAGGTCACCGAGCGGTTCACGCGGGTCGCCAAGGACCGGGTCAAGTACGAGTTCACCCTTGAGGACCCCACCGCCTGGGACAAGCCCTGGGGCGGCGAATACGAGTTCGCGGCCCTGCAGGGGGACATCCGCGAATACGCCTGCCACGAGGGCAACTACGCCCTCGACGGCATCCTGGCCGGGGCCCGGGAGGCTGAGCGCGTCGCGAGGACCGCGAGGGCTGGAACGCAGTAGGGCCCCTGCCCTAGGCTCACCGCCATGCGAATCTGTGTTTACGGCGCCGGGGCGATCGGCGGGTGGCTGGCGGTGCGGCTGGCGTCCGCCGGCCATGAGGTCAGCCTTGTGGCGAGGGGCGAGCACCTTGTCGCGATCAAGGCGCGCGGTCTGACCCTGCGCTCGGGGGATGAGGAGCTCACCGTGCGGGTGGCGGCGGGCGAGGATCCGGCGGAGCTGGGAGCGCAGGACGTCGTCCTCGTCACCCTGAAGGCGACGGCCCTGACGGGTCTGTCGGTGGAGCCGCTGCTCGGTCCCGGGACCTGCGTGGTCTTCGTCCAGAACGGCATTCCCTGGTGGTATGGGATCGGCCTTTCGAGGGATGCGCCGGCCCCGCCCGATCTATCCCTGCTGGACCCTGACGGCGGGCTTGCGGCCCTGGCGCCGCGGGTAATCGGCGGGGTGGTCAAATCCATGGTCGAGGTGATCGAACCAGGCATTGTCCTGAACCGCACCCCCGCCATCGACAGTCTGGTCCTCGGCGAGCCCACCGATCTGCAGACCCCGCGCCTTGCGGCCCTGCGCGCCGCCATCGAAGGGGCGGGCCTGCCCTCGCCGGTCACGCACCACATCCGCGAGGTGGTGTGGAACAAGCTTCTGATGAACATGACCGGCTCGGTGATGTGCATGCTGACCGGCATGACCAACTGGGACATGCATCACAGTCCCATCTTCGTCGATGTGCTGGAGACCCTGCGCCGCGAGGTCCAGGCGATCGGAGCCGCGCACGGCTGCTCCATTGCCTCCCTGCCGCCGGTGGAAAGGCGCGTGCTCTCCTCGCACAAGCCGTCGATCCTGCAGGACTATGAGCGCGGCCGGGCCCTGGAACTGGACGCCATCGTGCTGGCGCCGCTGTTGTTCGCGCGAAAGGCCGCGATCGCAACGCCCAGTCTGGACCTGATGGCGGCTCTGGCGGTGCAGAAAGCCGCCGCCGCGGGCCTCTATACGGCAAGGCCGCCGTTTCCCTTCTGAGGGGTTTGTCAGACCGCTCGTAAAATGCGAACTATCCCTCGCGTTCTTGCGGGGATTCGATGTCGGCCTGGACTGGTATAGTTTGTGTAAACTCAATCCTCTTCCTGGCCGGCGCCGCGTCGGCCCAGGAGGCGGGGCAGGCGGGGGTCATCGTCTATCCGCCCAGCTTCTTTACCGCCTATCAGCCCAACAGCGCCAACGACATGGTCGGCCGGGTGCCCGGCTTCACCGTCAACCAGGGGGACGCCAATGTGCGGGGCCTCTCCGGCGCGGCGGGGAACGTCCTGGTCGACGGCGAGCGGCCGACCAGCAAGGCGGTCTCGGTCACCGATATCCTCAGCCGCATTCCGCCCTCGATGGTCGAACGCATCGAGCTGATCCGCGGCGGCGCGGCGGGCATCGACATGCAGGGCCAGGCGGTGGTGGTCAATGTGGTCCGCAAGAAGGAGGCCTCAGTCTCCCGCGAGGTCGAGGTCTGGACCAAGCTCTATACCGACCATGATCCGGCCGAGATCGGCTATCTGCGCGGCTCGCGCACCGGGCCGGCCCTGACCCTCGAAGGCACGGTCCAGGTGCGCCAGGAAGCGCACTATGATTCCGGCGACGGCCGCCTGACGCGGCGCAATGGCGCCGGCGGTCTGATCAGCGAGGGGCCGTTCCGCTCCCGCGTCGACAACGAACTGATCGAGGCCAGCGGGGCGGCTGAGTACCGCGCCGGCCCCAACACCTTCCGCCTGAATCTGGGCGTCAGCTGGGTCGACCTGCCTAGGACCGAGGAGGGCGACCTGACTTCGGCGGCCGGCGTCGCGATCCCCGAACGCTCGCGGGGGATATCGGAGAACGACCGCGGCGAGGTGGGGCTGGACTTCAGCCGCCGGCTGGACGGCGGGCGGCGCCTGCGGCTCATGGGCCTGCACACCGCCAAGAAGAACGTCATCGAGTCCAGGCTTCTCACCCCCACCACCGACCAGATCTCCGGCAAGGAGGGCCGCGCGGGGGAGACCCTGACGCGGGCCTCGATCGATGGCTTTTCCCTGTTCGGCTTTTCCGTCGAGACCGGGGCGGAAGCGGCGCTGAACACCCTGGACTCGCGATCGAGCCTGACCGTCGGAGGCGTTCCCGTGGCGGTGCCTTCGGCCAATGTCGAGGTCGAAGAGCGCCGGGCGGAGGGTTATGTCACCGGCAACCGCAAGCTTTCCGGCGCCCTGTCGCTGGAGGCGCGGCTGAAGGTCGAGTCCTCGGAGATCAGTCAGAGCGGCGATGCTGACCATTCGGAAAATTTCGTCTTCGCCAAGCCCAGGGTGGTGCTGACCTGGGCCCCCAATGCCGGGATGCAGGTGCGGCTCAGGGCCGAGCGGCTGGTCGGGCAACTGAACTTCGAGGACTTCGCGGCGACGGGGGACCTGCTCTCCGGTTCGGTCAACGCCGGAAATGCGAACCTGGTCCCCGAGCGCTTCTGGATCGGCGAAGTGGCGGCGGAGCGGCGGTTCTGGGGGTCGGGCGCCCTTGTTCTCACCCTAAGCCATTCGCAGATCGAGGAAGCCATCGACCTGATCCCCATCCAGAACGCCTTCGACGCGCCGGGCAATATCGGCGACGGCTGGCGGCGGGAGGCCAAGGTCGACTTCAGCGCGCCCCTCGACCGGTTCGGTCTTGCCGACGCGCGCCTGATCGCCAACGCGGCCTGGCGGACCAGCGAGGTCACCGATCCGGTCACCGGCCTGTTGCGCCATATCTCCCGCGAGCGGCCCTTCGAAGGAATGATCACCTTCACCCAGAACCTGCCGAAGCTGAAGTCGTCCTACACCTTTCAGGTCAACACCTTCGGCTGGCAGGAGACGAGCTATCGCCTCTCCGAGGTGCGGGTCGACGAGGACGCCTATCAGCTGAAGTTCTATTGGGACGTCCGTCCGCAGCCGGGCCTGAACATCCGCCTGCAGCTGGAGAACGCCATCGGCAAGGAAAAGCGCCGAACCCGCACCCTCTATACCGGTCCGCGCTCGGCGGAGGTCGTGCGCCAGACCGAACACCGCAGTTATCTGTTCGATCCCTTCATCATGATCCGGGTGCGCAAGGCGTTGTGAGGGTTGGCGACTTCTACTTCGACGCAGCGTCACGCAGGGATTTGGCCTGCGTCAGGTGCGATTCCACGGCGCCGGTCGTCTTTGCGGCGAACGCCTTGATGGCTGCGTTGTCGCCGCCGCCGGCATAGCCCTTCATCAGGCTCAGCGCTTCGTCGTGGGCGGCGACCTGCTGGTCGAGATAGACCTTGTCGAAGTCGGCGGCCGAGGCGGCGCGCAGGTTGTCGAGGAAGCCCTTACGGCGCTCGTCAAGCTCCGCCGGCGGGGTGATTCCTGCGGCGGCGGCCAGCGGCTTCAGCTCGGCGGTGGTGGCGGTGTGCATCTCGACCATCATCTTGCCGAAGGCCTTCACGCCGGCGGCGGTCGCCTTGGCGCCGGCGATCTTGCCGGCCTCGACCTCGTACAGGTCGGACATGGCCGCGCCGCTGACAAAGCCCTCGGTGGTCGCGGCCGCCATGGGCCCGGCCGCGGCGCCAACCGCAGCGCCGGTCGCGTCCTGGGCGGCGTTGATGGCTTCAGCGGCGTCATTGGTTCCGTCCTGCTCCTTGTTGCAGGCGGTCAGCGCCAGGGCCGAGATGGCGCAGGCGCAGAAAAAGGTTTGGCGCAGCATGGTCTTCGCTCTCCGGTGTTTATCCCGGGGCCTAAAACAGGCACGGCTTTGCTTTGTTCCGCGAGTCGGGAATCCGACAGCAGCCGCTAGTCACGGGGCTTCACGCCTCTGAACATGGCCAACAGAAGCAGGTCGTAGACGATCTTCAATCCGCCGCCGATCGACAGGGGCCAGGCGAAGCCGGACGCCGCCATCAGCAGGCCCGCCAGGCTCGGGCTCAAGGCCGACGCGAGGCTTCTCGGCACATTGGTCAGGCTCGCCGCCGCCGCGCGTTCGGGTGGGGTGACCACCGACATGACGTAGGCGTTGCGGGCCGGGACATCCATCTGCGACAGGGCGGCGCGGATGGACAGGAGGGCCAGGGCCGCCGGGAGGTTCGGGGCGAAGGCGGCGAGGACCATGGCCAGATTGGCCGGCAGATGGGTGAAGACCATGGTGTTGATCAGGCCGATCCGCTTAGCCAGCCGGCCGGCCGCCAATTGCGAGACGGCGGCGAGAAGGCCCGTCCAGAAGAAGAAGGCGCCCGCCGCACCGAGCGACAGATCGAACCTCTGAAAAAGCCAGAGCGCCAGCATGGCGTTGACCAGGAAGCCGCCGCCGAAGGAATCGATGCTGAAGAGGGCGGCCAGCTTGAGGACCACGCCCTTGGAAGGCCCCAGCGGCGCGGGGGCGGCGGTGGTCTCCGGCGGGGCGATAGGCAGGCGGGCGTAGAGGGGCGCGACCGCCAGGCCAAGGAGGCCGTAGAGCATGAACATCGCCGAGGAGATCGTGAGGGCGGACGCACCGAACGCGTGGCCCAGCCGGTCCGCCAGCCCCAGGCTAAGGGCTCCGACCGCCCCGGAAAGGGCGCCGATCAGGCCGTAGAGGGCGAAGGTGTCGGTGCGCCTGTCCGCCGTCGCCGCATGGGCGAGCTTGGCCTGTTCGAGGGGCTGGAAGGGGCTGACGTCGCCGCTGGAGGGATTGAGCGTTCCGAAGAAGCCGACCACGAGCAAGGGCCAGAACTGGCGAAGCTGCGAAAAGGCCAGGCCCGTCGCCGCCATCAGGATCGCCGCGCCGATCAGCAGACGCCTTGGGGGAATCCTATGGGCGAGAAGGCCAACGCCAAGGGTCAGCCCCGCCGAGCCGAGAAGGGTGGCCGAGGCGAGGACGCCGGTTTCCATCGCGCCGTAGCCCAGCTGCAGCAGATAGGCCGGCAGCAGCAGGGCGACGAAGCCGTCGCCGAAGGCGCGAACGCCGCGGGCGGTGAAAAGGGTGGCGATGGTGCGGTTCATCGCCGGCGATCTAACGCGTCCTAAGCGCCTCTGGGCCGGGGAATCTTCGGGACGTAGGCCAGGAAGCGGCGGGTGTTGTCGTTCATGATCTTCCTCAGCGTCGCATCGTCCGCGCCCGCGGCCTTCACCTTGGGCACGAAGACCGTGAGGGTCTTGGCGTAGCCGGCGCCGCCGTTGCGCTTCAGCGAGCCCGCCCCGGAGAAGTCCGAAGCGAAGAGGATGTTGTCGGAGAAGCCGCCCTCCAGGAGCTTCATCACCGTCGGAATGACAGCAGCGTCGCCTGCGCCCCCCTGGCGGTCGAAGCCGACGAAGGCCCCGCGCCGGCAGATGGCGCCGTGGATTTCCGCATTGGCGTCAGCGAGATTCCCCAGGTGGCCGATGCAGACCTTCTTTAGATCGGCCCCGGCGTCCTCAAGGATGTCGAGCTGCTGCAGGGCGGATTTTCCGGGAATGCCGGTGTGGGTGAAGATCGGCATGTTGGTGGCGACCTGGGCCCGGCCGATGGCCCGGAACACCTTGCGCTCGTCCTTGGTGATATAGTCCCAGGAGCCGATCTCGCCGAAGGCGCCCACGGGATCGGCGCGGACCTGGCTCATGATCGCGGCGAAGACCTGGTCCTCGCTCATGCGGCTGATTTCCGGCGGATAGAAGGGCTGGGCGTAGAAGCCCGCCCCCGAGACAATGGGCATGCCCGAGCGGCGCGAAATCTCCTTGAGGAAGGCGAAATCACGGCCCATGTCCGGGTGGCCGCCGTCGACCAGGCAGGCGATCCCCTCGCGCTTGGCGATGGTCAGCTCCTCGGTCATCAGGTCGATGTCCTGCATGTAGAACTTGCCGCTCGGCCCGATGGCGTTGGCGGCAGGGGGAGCGGGGCCTCGTCCGGCGGCGCCCGCCGCAGCGGCGGGCGGACCT
>DGYN01000048.1 GCA_002398405.1 Caulobacteraceae bacterium UBA5005 | reverse complement strand
ACTCACATGCGTTAGCCCTGCCCGCAGGGGGAGGATTTTTGAGGGTTACCGCCGCCGTCCCTTCGGCGGCGGTTCGACCACCGGCGCCGGAACCGGCGGCGGGCCCTTCCTTGGCAATAGCTCCGGATGGTTCGCCGCCAGGAAGCAGAAGCTTGCCAGGATGGTGGCGTTCCTGCGCATGTCCTCGGGCTGCAGGCTTTCGTAGAAATCCATGTTGGTGTGGTGGGTCTTGGGCTCGTAGTCGATCGGATCCTGGATGAACTGGAAGCCCGGCAGGCTCGCCGCCTCGAACGAGGCGTGGTCCGTCGATCCGGTGGTATTCATGTTGACGTGCGTCACGCCGATGTTGCGCAGCGGCTCCATCCACTCGCGGAAAATCCTGGCGATCGCCCCGTTCTGCTGGGCGTAGATCCCGCGGATCGCGCCGCCGCCGTTGTCGAGGTTGAAATAGGCCTGGAACTTGGCGTGGGCGGGCTTTGCCGGTTGCGCCGGGATCGAGACCTGCCCGCCGCCGCCCCCGCCCTGGGTGTTGACCCGCGCCCCGCCGAAGTGCTCCCGCACATAGAGCCGCGAGCCGATCAGCCCCTGCTCCTCGCCGTTCCACAGACAGACCCGCACCGTGCGGGCCAGCGGAACGCCCGTGGTCTTCAGGATACGAAGGGCCTCAAGCGCCGCCATGCACTGGCCGCCGTTGTCGGTGGCGCCGGTGGCGGCGTGGAAGCTGTCGAAGTGGCCGCCGACGATGACCACCTCGTCGGGCTTGGAGGAGCCCTTCACTTCGCCGACCACGTTGAACATGGCCGGTTCCGGGAAATAGACGTTGCGGATGTCCGCCTCGATGGTCACCGGCACACCGCGCTGGGTCGAGCGGAAGATGCGGCCGTAATGTTCGGCGATGATGTTGATCGTTGGGACGGCTTCGTCCGGCGGGATGGTGCGGCTCGCGCCCAGCACATTGACCACCCCCTGGCTCTTGTTGGTCGCTAGAATGCCCAGCGCCCCCTCCTGGCGGAAGAAGGTCGCTCGGTTGAAGGGGGCCGCGGGCGGTTGGGCGGCCGGAGCCGCTGGCGCCGGCGGTGTTGGCGGCGTTCCGGGGCCGCCCCGGCCGGCCGGCGTTCCAAACTCCGGACCCCGCGCGGGGTTTTCCATATTGTCCAGCTGCTCGCGGGTATAGCGGCGGGCCACCGGGTCCCACTGGGCGCGGACATTGGCGGGCTCGGCGCCGAGGATCCATTTGCCGCGCAGCTTGCCGGTCCATTTTTCCTTGAGCGCCGCCTGGGTCGTATCGGTGACGATGACGCACTCGCCCTTGACCAGGCCATTGGTGCCGGGCGTCCAGCCCACCGACATGCCGCTGATTGGAAAGCCCAGCGGCTCGATGGCGTGCAGATAGAACTTCTGGTTTTCCCAGCCGCGCGGAAAGCCGTTGTTGCCGCCGGTCGGGTCCGCCGGCCAGGGCTCGAGCGCCGCGTTCTCGAAGCCGAACTCCTTCATCTTGGAGACGACCCATTCGCCGGATTTCCTGATACCGGGGGAGCCGGAAAGCCGGGGGCCCAGCACGTCGCAAAGGTGGCTGGAGAGGTCCATGACCTTGGAGCTGGTCAGCCCCATCCCCTCGGCGCGGATTTTGGCGAGGGAGTCGTAGTCCAAGGGCGCCGCCTGCGCCGCGCCCCCCAGGCTGAAGGCCGCCGGGGCGAAAGCCACGGCCGCGCCGCCCACGAACAGTTGCCTGCGATTCATTTTAGCCCCTCCGTCCGTCCTTTTTCGGGACCTTAGACTTTATACAATTGCCGTCGAGCCCTTCGATGGACCTTGGCGCCCGTTGGCTTCAAAGTGCCCTGCGATGAGCGACACGGCCCTCAAACCCAGCCTGACCCTCTCCAAATCCGGCGCCCGCGTCGGCGCCGAGCGGATCGCGCTCCTCGCCGCCATCGCCGAGCACGGCTCGATCAGCGCGGCGGGGCGGCGCCTCGGGGTCTCCTACCGCGCCGCCTGGGATGCGGTGCAGGCGCTCAACAACCTCTTTGACCAGCCTCTGATCCTCGCCCAGCCGGGCGGCGCGGCCGGCGGCGCGGCCCAGGTGACGCCCAGGGGCCATGCGGTCATCGCCGCCTTTGGCCGTATCGAGCGCGAACTCGACACCTTGATGAGCGGCTTTGAACAGGGCCTTTCGGCCACTGACGTCCTATGGAGTCTCGGGATGAAGACCAGCGCCCGTAACGCCCTTCGCGGGACCGTCAGCCGCATCGACGGAGAGGGGATTTCCCGCGAGGTCTCCGTCACCATCGCGCCCGGCGTCGAGATCACCGCCACCCTGACCGCCCATAGCGTCGAGGATCTGGGCCTGGTGGTTGGAAAACCCGCCATCGCGCTCATCAAGGCCAGCTTCGTCATCCTGGCCAAGGGGGAGGGGACCCTGCGCACCTCGGCCCGCAACCAGCTGCGCGGCAAACTGATCCGCCGCGAGGACGGCCAGGTCTCCACCGAGGCCGTGCTGGAGTTGAAGGACGGCAAGACCCTGACCGCCACCGTCACCAAGGAAGCGGCGGACGAACTGGAACTGACCGAAGGCGACGAGGTCATCGCCCTGATCAAGGCCCCGCACGTCATCCTGGCGGTGGAGTAGCCGGCAGAGACATAAATCCTCCACCGTAGGGGGAGGGGGACC
>DGYN01000133.1:2651-2923 GCA_002398405.1 Caulobacteraceae bacterium UBA5005 | reverse complement strand
AGGGCCGCCATGACCTGGGCCACCACCTCATAGGCGGCGGCGCCATCGGCGCGCACGAAGATCGGCCGGTCAAAGCCGTTTTCCCCCAGCGCGACCAGGGAGGCCGAAAGCTGCGAGAACGGCACGGGGCTTTCCTGAATATAGATCGTCCCGTCCGCCTTGACCGAGATGGACAGGGGTTCGGTCTGTTCCGCCATGGCCCCGGCCTCGGTCTTGGGCAGATCGATGGGCACCCCGACGGTGAGCAGGGGCGCGGAGATCATGAAGATGAT
>DGYN01000133.1:0-2415 GCA_002398405.1 Caulobacteraceae bacterium UBA5005 | reverse complement strand
ATCAGCAGCACCAGCATGACGTCCACCAGGGGTGTGACGTTGATCTCGGCCAGCGCGCGCCGTCCCCGGCCCCGGCGGCGGCCGCGTCTGGCGTTGGAGGAATCGAGGGAAAGCGCCATGGGTCAGCCCTGGCCGGCGACGCGCCGGGCGATGGCGGTGACCAGGTCGTCGGCGAAGCTCTCGAGCCTTCCCTGAAACTTCGAGGCGTCAGTGGAGAACTTGTTGTAGGCGATATAGGCCGGGATCGCCGCCACCAGGCCGATGGCCGTGGCGAACAAGGCTTCGGCGATCGAGGGCGCAACCACCGAAAGGTTGGTGTTCTTCTGGATGGCGATCTCCTGGAAGGCCCCCATGATCCCCCAAACCGTGCCGAACAGGCCGATGAACGGCGAGGCGGTGGCGATGATGGCCAGCGACCCCAGCCCCTCCTCGGTCTTGCCGCTCTCGCGGGAGATAACCGCGTCCAGCACCCGGTCGATGCGCTGGATGAGGAGCGCGCCCTGGGTGTCGTTGAGGGTTCCCTTGGCGCGGGCGTCGCGCCATTCGCGAAGGGCGCCCTGCAGCATCTTTTCCAGGGGTTGTTTGGGCTTTTCCCCGGCGCTGGCCGCGATGTCCTCAAGGCTGCGGCCCGATCCGACCTCGTCCTCGAAACGGTTGGCGGCCCGGTTCAGGGCCCCGAAGCGGAAGAACTTGTCGAGGATCACGGCCCAGGACCATAGCGACGAGGCGGCCAGGCCGACCATCACCGTCTTGACCACCCAGTCGGCCCGCAGGAACAGCGAAATGGCGGAGAAGCTGTCGGCGTCGATGGTTTCCATCAGGGTCCCGTATGGCGGCTAAAGACCAGGCCCCATTACCTGAATCGGCATGGTGAAACTATGGCGCGGGCGGGACAAGCCAAGGTTCGAGCTTAGCCAGGATATCGGCCGGAAAGCGCCTAGGCCCGCCGTTCAGGGTGATCAGCGCCGCTTCGAGGGTTGCGCTGGCGATGATCTCGCCGTTCCGCTCGATCTGCTGGCGCATGGTCATGCGGGCCCCCTTGGCGCTGGTCAGGGTCGAGCGGACCATCAGCAGGTCGTCGATAACCGCCGGCCTCACCCACTCGATCTCCATGCGCCGCACCACCATGGCCGCGGGCGGGTCGAGCTTCAGAAGGTCCGAATGCATGACGCCCGCCAGGCGCAGGGCCTCGGTCCGCCCGCGCTCGAACATGCCGACATAGGTCCCGTGATAGACGTAACCGGAAAAGTCGGTGTCCTCGTAATAGACCCTGATCGGGAAGAGCAGGTCCTTGCCGTCGGGGGTCGCGGTGGGGGCGGTCATTCGTCGAACAGGGTGGCCTGGCCCCCCGATGGAGGAGAAATGGGCGCCGGGGGGGGCGTGAGGCCAATGTGCTCATAGGCCTTGGCGCAGGCAAGACGGCCCCTGGGCGTCCGCTGGATGAAACCCTGCTGCAGCAGGAAGGGCTCGATGACGTCTTCCACCGCATCGCGCGCCTCGGCGATGGCGTGGGAAAGGGTCTCGGCCCCGGCCGGACCCCCGCCGTAGTTTTCGATGAGGGCCCGAAGGTAGCGGCGGTCGAGGGCGTCGAGGCCCGCTTCGTCCACGTCGAGCCGCGCGAGCGCCTGGGCGGCTGCCTTCTTGTCTATGGGCTCGCCCCCGGAAAAGTCGCGCACCCGGCGCAGCAGGCGCCCGGCGACGCGGGGGGTGCCACGGGCCCGGCGGGCAATCTCTCCGGCCCCATCCTCGGATAGCTCGACGCCCATCTTGCGGGAGGCTTGGGTCAGCACCTGTTGCAGTTCGGCCGGGGTGTAGAACTCCAGGCGCAGGGGAATGCCGAACCGGTCGCGGAGCGGCGTGGCCAAGAGGCCGGCGCGGGTTGTCGCGGCCACCAGGGTGAAGGGGGCAAGGTCGATGCGCACGCTGCGGGCCGACGGACCCTCGCCGATGATCAGGTCGAGGACGTGGTCCTCCATGGCCGGGTAGAGGATCTCTTCGACATTGGCCGCCAGGCGGTGGATCTCGTCGATGAACAAAACATCGCGCGGCTCGAGGTTGGTGAGGATGGCCGCCAGGTCGCCTGCCTTGGCCAGCACCGGACCGGAGGTGGCGCGGAAATTGACCCCCAGTTCGCGGGCGATGATCTGGGCCAGCGTCGTCTTGCCAAGCCCTGGGGGCCCAAACATCAGCACATGGTCCAGGGCCTCGGACCGGCCGCGGGCCGCGTCGATGAAGACCTTGAGATTGGCCTTGATCTGAGCCTGGCCGACGAACTCGGAAAGCGTCTGCGGCCGCAGCGCCTTGTCGGGGGCCTCGAAGGGGGCCTGTTCGCCGGAGATAATGCGGGTCATGGCTCGGCCTCGCGGCCAGCCGTTCCAAATCCTCCACCGTAGGGCAGGGGAATCGCATGTGTGT
>DGYN01000114.1 GCA_002398405.1 Caulobacteraceae bacterium UBA5005 | reverse complement strand
CCGATCTCTTTTGCGCCGGCGCGTCGGCGGCCTGGGCGGGCGGCAAGGCCGGCGCGGGACGCTGGGGAGCGGTGTTGGGCAGGATCGGCCGGGGCGGCGGGGCCTTGGCGACCGTGGCCGGGAGGGGTTTTTCGCGGAAGCGCTGTTTGGAGCGGGCGACCCAGCCGGAGAAGGTGTCGCCCTCGGCGACCACGCGGCTGAAGTCGGAGGGAGTCAGGCGCGCGTCGTCGATGCCGGTGAGGACGATGCGCAGGGCCTCCGGCGCGCGGGCGGTCTCAAGATAGGGGGAGAAACGTTCCCGCAGGCGGGCGAGCGAGGGGTCGTCCTGCGCCAGGCTGTAGCCGATGCCGGCGCGCAGGAGGCGGGCCTCTTCCTCGCTGGTCAGGGGATCGGCCTTCTTGAAGCGGTCGCCGAGGCGTTTTTCGAAGGTCGGGCCCACCGACTTCCAGTCGCGGCGGCGCCACGCGAGTTCGGCGCGGACCTCGTCGGCCTCGGGGCCCTTGTCGGATTCGATGATCTCCAGCGCGTCATCGTAGCGGCCAAGCGCCATCAGGGCCCGGGCGGTGAGGTTGCGGCGCTCGGTATTCAGCGCGTTCGGCAGGGTGGTGATGCGGGACGAATTGATCGCCACCAGGGCCGCCTCAGGCTTGCGGTTCATCAGATGGATGAGGGCGAGGTCGGTGGCGACCTGAGCCTTGGCGACGCCGTCGAGGCGCTCGTTCACCTGGTAATTCAAAAGGTTGGCGGCCTGGTCGAGAAGGTCGACGTCGACCAGGCGGCGCACGATCCGCCGGACCATGAAGTCGCCCTCGGCGCCGATCGGGGCGAGATCCTTGAAATCATAGAACAGGGCGAGCGACTGGATCGGCTCCATGCCGTCGGCGGCGCCATCCAGGAAGAGGTGGCGGAAGGCCTCGGAAAGGTCGTTCTGGATGGCGACCTGCTGCGGCAGATCGGTGTTGCGCGTGCCGGCCGAGCGCCAGACCTCCAGCGCCTCACGGTATTTGCCCAGGGACTGATAGAGGCCGCCAAGCGCGCGGATCGCATCGAGCTCGGTCGCGTCCCCCCGCCAGCGGTAACGCAGACCGTCAAACGCCTCCGCCGCCTGGGCGGGAGTCATCTGTTTTGTGGCCAGACGCACCTGGGTGGCGCGCAGGATGGCGGCGGCGGCGAGCTGACCCTCCTGGGTCTTGGCCAGTTGGTCGTAGATGGCCAGGGCCTTGGGATTGTCCTTTTCCAGCTCCCAGAGCTTGGCGTGGACGAAACTGGTGGCGAGGTCTTCCTGCGAGTCGGCCTTGGCCGCGTAGGCCATGGCGATCTGAGTGCGGGCGACCTGGACCTGGCCGAGATTGACGGCGGCCTCGGCATCGGCGCGAGCAAAGCGCGCGCGCCAGTTCGGGGCCACCTGATTGAGGGCCATATAGCCGCCGGAGAAGGCCTTGCGGGCGTCCTCCCACTGGTTCTGCTTGGTGGCGATGTAGCCGCGCCACAGCGCCGCCGACGGATCGCCGATCAGGGCGGGCGAGGAAAGATCCAGCGTCGCCTCGGCGTAGCGCCCGCTCATGGCCCGGGCCGCGCCGCGCAGGCCGCGGAACTCAGGGTCCGCGAGAACCTGGGGGTGGGCCGCCGCAAGAAGGTTCAGGGCGCCGATCGCCTCGAAAGAGAGTTCAGACCCCACCAGGAAGCGGGCGAGCGCCATGCGGGACTGGACCTGAGGGCTGGTCTTGCCGGTGGTGGCGTCGGTCCCGGCCTCTACGGCGGCGGCCTGCTGAAAATCGTCATAGCGCTCATAGAAACTCTTGCCGGCTAGATCGCTCCAGTTGTCGAAATCGATCAGGGCCGGCCAAGCCGCGGGCTGCGGGGCGTTGGCGACGCCCGACGCATTGGGCGATGCGGCGATGGAGGAGAGCGACAGGCCCTTGGGCCGGCCCATCTTGACGAGGTCGCCCTCGACAGCGACCGCCAGATCGGCGGCGCGGGGCTCGATGGCCAGGCCCTGGGCGGTCTGCAGGAGGGAGAGGTCGACGTAGTTGCGCTTGGCCTCCATGCCCTTGGCGGGACCGAGCGCCGGGACCGCCGCGAAGCGGTCGCCGCCGTCGTTGATCCATACCGCGCGCGTCGCGCCGGAAACGGGCGCGGAGAGACGGGCGACCTCGGAATCGCGGTCGCGGCCGACGGAGACGCCGACGGGTTTTGGCGCATTGCTCTGGCCAAGGGTGACCGTCCACAGGCCGCCCTCGGACCGGGCGGCGACGGGGACCCCGGCGGGCGAGGCGATCTTCAGGGCGACGTAGTCGGCGCCGTTGATCACCGCGATCTTGCTGAGCTGCGGCGAGACCTTGGGGGCGGCGGATAGATCGAGCTTGGCCTTGGCGTCGAACACCACCCAGACGCTTTCGCCGCGCCGGAAGACGGCGGCGCCCAGGGGGGCTTTCCAGGGAAACTTGAGTTCGGTGACGCCGGCGGCGGCCTCGCTCGTCACCTTGACGACACCACCGTCGGGGATCGGGCTTACGCGGACCGGCGTGGCCTCCGCGGTCACTACCTTGGGGTCTGTCTTGGAGGCGAACAGATTGACGAAGATCGCCCCATCCGCCTGACCGACCTTGAAATCGGCGCCGGGGGCGAGCGTCATGGTGACTTCGAGGACGCCGTTGACCGTGCGGCTTTCCGTCTTGGCGAGATATTTCGGCGGGAAGACGCGGAGACTGGATAGATCGGGCGTCGCGTTCCTGTTGAAGCGCAGGATCAGCTTGTCGCCGTCCTTCTTGTGCGAGGCGCGCGCCCCGCCCGCCCAGTGGAATTCGATGCGCGAGAACTCTGGGTTCTGGCCGACCTTGACCTCCACCGGCGCGCGCGCCGGGGCCGGAGACTTGGCCTGTTCGGCGAAGCCGCCCGCAGGCGCGCCGACGGCGGCCAAGCAGGCCGCCGCGACACTGGTCCGAAGGAGGAAGGAAAGCCTGGCCAACGATTTACCCCGACTTGGCCTCGGGCTGGGCCGGAGGCGTGGGGGGCGCGGGCGTCGCCGGCGGAGGCGTTACGGGCGCCGCGGCGGCGGTTTTTGGCCGGGGCGCGGCGGC
>DGYN01000107.1 GCA_002398405.1 Caulobacteraceae bacterium UBA5005 | reverse complement strand
CTTCGATGGTCCCCCTCCCCCAAACGGGGGAGGATTTGGCTGGACGAGGCCTCAAAGCCGGGATTGTATAAATTCCTACAGGTCGGGGGATTTGGACATGCTGGGCTCAAAGAAGTCGGTCGCGACGCTGCATGACCACCATGAGGACCGCAAGCTAAGGCCCTCGCTCTCCTGGCCCCACCTGGTGGCCATGGGGGTCGGCGCCATTGTTGGCACAGGCATCTACACCCTGATCGGCGTCGGCGCGGGCCTGGCGGGGCCGGCGGTGATCCTCTCCTTCGCCATAGCGGGCGCGGTCTGCGCCTGCGCCGCCCTCTGCTATGCGGAGCTGGCGACCGCCCTTCCCGCCTCCGGCAGCGCCTACACCTATTCCTATGTGGCCATGGGCGAGACCATCGCCTGGATCATCGGCTGGAGTCTGGTGCTCGAATATTCCGTCGCCTGCGCGGCGGTGGCGACCGGGTGGTCCGGCTATGCCGCGGGGCTCCTGGCCCAGGTCGGCATGACCATCCCGGAGGTCTGGCTGCACGGGCCGCACGCGGGCGGCATCCTCAACGTTCCGGCGGTTGTCATCTCGCTGGCGGTCACCGGCCTCCTGGTCATGGGAACCCGCGAAAGCGCCACGGTGAACCTCGCCCTCGTCGTTGTGAAGATCGTCGCCCTGGCCCTTTTCATCGGCCTGGCCATCTTCGCCTTCAGGGGCGAGAACTTCAGCCCCTTCATGCCCTTCGGCTTCGGCAACCCGCTCGACTTCTCCACCGACGCGGATGGCAAGCGCTATGGAGTCATGGCCGCCGCGGCCATCATCTTCTTCGCCTTCTACGGCTTCGACGCCGTCTCGACCTCGGCCGAGGAAGCCAAGAATCCCGGCCGCGACCTGACCATCGGCATCCTGGGATCGATGGCCCTTTGCACCCTCATCTATATGGGCGTCGCCGCCGCCGCGATCGGGGCCTGGCCCTATGCGGAGATGGCCGCCTCGGACCGCCCGCTGGCCTTCATCCTGGAGAGCCTGGGCCATCCTCTGGCCGCCAGCCTGATCGCCGGCGCGGCCATCGTGGCGCTTCCCACCGTCATCATGGTGATGATGTACGGCCAGACCCGGGTCTTCTTCGTCATGAGCCGCGACGGCCTCTTGCCCCACGGCCTTTCGAGGGTGAACCCCAAGACGGGCGTCCCCACCACCGTCACCCTGATCATCGGCGGCTTCATCGCCTTGGTGTCCGGCCTCTTCGAACTGGGCGACATCGCCTCGGTGGCCAACGCAGGCACCTTGGCCGCCTTCATCGCCGTCGCGGCCGCCCTGATGATCCTGCGCAAGACCCACCCGGAACTGCCCCGCGTCTTCCGCTGCCCCGCCCCCAACATCATCGCGCCCTTAGCGATCATCGGCTGCCTCTATCTGTTCGTGAGCCTGAAGCTGATGACCATCGCCGTCTTCTTCGGCTGGAACGTCCTGGGCCTTGCGATCTACCTCCTCTACGGCCGGGCCCACAGCCATGTGCGAACCAAGGGCTGATGCGGCCGCTAGGCGGGGCGCCCCGCTCGACCGTCCTCCTCGCCGTTTTTGTCCTGATCATCGCCATGGCCTCGATCCAGCTCGGGGCGTCGATCGCCAAGGGCATGTTTCCAGTGGTTGGGGCGGAGGGCGCCGTCGCCCTTCGCCTGGCCTTCGCCACCGTGATCCTCTGCGCGATTTTCCGGCCCTGGCGGACCAGGCTGACGCGCAAATCCTGGATCAGCGTCGCGGCCTATGGGGCGGCGCTGGGGGGCATGAACCTCTGCTTCTATCTGGCGATCCGCACCATTCCGCTCGGCATCGGCGTCGCTCTTGAATTCACCGGGCCCCTGGCCATCGCCGTCCTGATGTCGCGCAAGGCCATCGACTTCGTGTGGGCCGGCCTCGCCGTCGTCGGCCTATTGCTCCTGATCCCCGCCGATCCGCTGAAAGGACCCCTCGATCCGGTCGGCGTCATGCTGGCCCTGGGCGCGGGCCTGTGCTGGGCGCTCTACATCCTGTTCGGCCAGAAAGCCGGGGCCGAACACGGCATGGCGACCGCCGCCCTGGGCATGCTGGTCGCGGCCATCGTGGTCATGCCGATCGCCGTCGCGCGGTCAGGCGACGCCATCCTGACCTTCAGCGTCTGGCCTCTGGCCCTTGCCGTGGCGGTTCTGTCGAGCGCCCTTCCCTATTCGCTGGAGATGTATGCCCTGCCGCGCGTGCCGGCCCACACCTTCGGCGCCCTGATGAGTATCGAGCCGGCTATGGGGGCCTTGGTGGGTTTTATCCTGCTCCACGAGGCGCTCAGCTTCCTGCAGTGGCTCGCCATCGGATCGGTGATCATCGCCTCGGCCGGCGCGGCAGTCACCGCGGCCAAGGGCGCCAAGCCCACGCCGGTGGCGAACTAAGGCGACCTGAGCTAGAGCGGTCGCATGGGAACGCGCACCGCCATCATCGTCGGCTCGGGGGGACACGCCAAGACCATCGCCTCCTATCTGGGCCCGCGCCCGATCCGTCTGATGGTCGAGCGCGACCCTGGGCCGGACGACCTGCTGCAGTCCGACGTCTTCGCCGGAGCCGTCGATGAAGCGGCCGAGTACTTCATCGGCATTGGCGACAACCTGATCCGCCGGCGCTACTTCGACCGGCTGAAAGCCATGGGCCTGACGATCGGCAGCTGTATCGCGCCGACGGCCTGGATCGCGGAAACCGCCACCCTAGGCGAGGGCGTCTTTGTCGGAGCCTTCTCGACGGTCGGCGCAGATGCGAGGCTGGGCGACAGCGTGGTCATCAACACCAAGGTCAATGTCGATCACGACACCGAGGTGGCCGACGATTGCCAGATCGCCGCCGGGGTCACCATTGGCGGCGGCGCGAGGTTCGAGAAGTCCTGCTTCGTCGGCCTCCAGGCCTGTATCCTGCCGAAGCTGACCATTGGCGAAGGGGCCATCGTCGCGGCGGCCTCGCTGGTCACCAGGGATGTGCCGCCCTACGTCCTGGTCATGGGCTCGCCTGCCCGGATCATCCGCGAACTGGACCCCGCATGATCCGCTTCACCAGGCGCTTGCCCCGCGCCCAATAGACCGGCCCATAGACCTCGGCGACCAGCACGGGCGCGACGACAAAAACATAGTGGAATCCGGCGAAGACAAGCCTCCGCCAAAAGGCGTGCAGACGCCAGGCGCCGGGCGCTTCGGCCCTCTGGCGGCGATAGAGCTCGACCAGCTCCCGCGCCGTGGTCTTCAGGGTGAACCGCTCCAGCATCAGGGCGCGGCCCGCTTCGCCCAGCGCCTTGGCTCGCGGACGGTCTGACAGCAGTTCGATGATCCCGCGCGCCAGGTCGACGGGGTTTTCCCGCTCAACCACCACGCCGGTCACTCCGTCGATGACGCTGTCGGTGAGCCCGCCGACCCGCGTCACTACCGTCGGCCGGGCCATCAGCAGGGACTCCACCGTGCCGCCGAGGTTCTCGTTGAGGGAGGGCTGCACCGAGACATCGACGTCCATGTAGATATTGGCGACATCGGTCCGAAAGCCGGTGAAGATGATGCTGTCCTCCAGCCCGGCCTCCTTCACCAGGGCCCTGATCTCGGCTTCCGCCGCCTCGCCGGGGGCAAACCACCCCTTGCCGACGAACAGCATCTTGGCCTTGGGGAAGGCCTTGAGGATCGTGGGCATGGCCGCGATCAGGTCCACATGCCCCTTCATGTGCTTGCCCTTGATGTCGTGGGGGATCCAGCTGGTGAACCCCATCTTCTGATAGAAGATGGCGACGCAGGCGATGATCGGGGTGTCGCTCGGCCAGCCGTACTGTTTGCGGATGCCGGCGCTCTTGGCCGTGGCCGGATCGAAGCGGTGCTCTTCGGGACCGTAGTAGAGCGTCTTCTGCGCCAGCCTTGTCGGAAACCCTTCCTTGGCCAGAATCTCGCCGACCAGGTTGCAGGACGGAATGATCCCGGTCTCCATCCAGCCCGTCGCCTTTTCGATCCAGAGCAGGGACTTGGCCTGAAAGTGGAAGGGGCTCGTCACCATCTCCAGCCGCACCGGCACGTCGGCCAGCCAGGCGGCCGGGCGGGCGAAGAAGGTTGACTGAATGACGTGGGACTGCACCACGTCGAACCGCTCGCGGCGCATCCAAAGAGCGAAGTCGACCAGCCGCCAGCTTGGACTGAAAAGGCCGGAGAGCCGGTTCAGCTTGAAGTCCAGCGCCTTCACCTTGAGCCCCGCTTCTCGGCACAGATCGACCGTCGCGCCCTCCGCGGCGCCCAGAACCACGGTGACGTCGCAGCCATAGTCACGCGCCTGGGCGCGGGCCTGCTCGAACACCCAGCGGCCGCCCTCGGCGCCGGCGAAGACGTGGCAGACCTTCAAGGGCTTTGCGCTATCCGCCATCACATCTCTCGCGCTGGGTGGCGCCCTTGGCTATTAGGGTGATTCATAAGGGCCTGAGGACCATCCGTGACCTATCGCACGCCGATGTCGGCCCCGGAGATCAGCGAGGAAGACATCGGCCTGGTGGTCGAGGTGCTGCGCAGCGGGACCTTGAGCCTGGGCCCCTATCTCGACCGGTTCGAGAGCGCCTTCGCCGGCTATATCGGGGCCCGGTACGCGGTGGCGGTCAGCAGCGGCACGGCCGCCCTGCACCTCTGCCTGCTGGCCTCTGGCATCGGTCCGGGCGACGAGGTGATCACCAGCCCGTTCTCCTTTGTCTCCTCGGCCAATTGCATCCTGCACGCGGGCGCGGCGCCGGTCTTCGCCGATATCGACGAGGACAGCCTCAACCTTGATCCTGTCAGAGCGGCGGAAGCCGTAACGGACAAGACCAGGGCGATCCTGCCCATCCACGTTTTCGGCCAGCCCGCCGACATGACCGCGATCATGGCCCTGGCGGCGGATCGCGGACTGACCGTCATCGAGGACGCCTGTGAGGCCATCGGAGCCGAACATCGCGGCGTCAAGGTCGGCCGCTTTGGCAAGGCCGGGGTGTTTTCCTTCTACGCCAACAAGCAGATGACCACCGGCGAGGGCGCGGTGATCACCACCGAGGATGCGGCCTTCGCCACCCTGCTGCGCAGCCTGCGCAACCAGGGCCGGGATGAGGGCGGCGCGTGGCTCAGTCACCCGCGCCTCGGCTACAACTACCGCATGACCGAGATGAGCGCGGCCCTGGGCGTCTCACAGATCTCCAGGATCGAGGCGATCCTTGCGCGCCGCGCGGCGGTGGCCAAGCGCTACCGGGAAGAGCTGGCCGGGGTCGAGGGCGCGGCGCTGATCTCGCCGGTCGAAGGAACGACGCGCCTTTCCTGGTTCGCCGCCGCGATCCGCCTGGCTGACGGCATCCATCGCGACCGGGTCATCGCCGCCCTGGACGCCGCCGGCGTTCCCTCCCGCGCCTATTTCTCTCCCCTGCATCTGGAGCCGGTCTACCGCGCGCGGGGTTACGGGCCCGGCGACTTCCCGGTCACCGAGCGCGTGGCCGCCTCGACACTGGCCCTGCCCTTCCATTCCAACATGGCCGATAGCGACATCGCCTTGGTCTGCGAGGCCCTGGCCCGGGCCTTGCGCCGGTCATGAGCCGGGCCATCGCCGACATCCGCGCCGCCCTGGCCGTGAGCTGGCGTTGGCGGGCGCTCGCCTGGCGCGACATCAAACAGCGCTATCGCGGCTCGGTGCTTGGGCCCCTGTGGATCATCATCAGCATCTCGATCATGGCCGCGGGACTCTCCCTGGTGCTGGCCAGCCCCTTCGGCGTCGAGCGGGCCCGCTACGCCCCCTACGTGGTCACCGGCCTGGTCCTTTGGCAGTTCCTGGCCAGCCTGGCCCAGGAAGGCTGCCAGATGTTCGTTTCTCAGGGGGCCATAATCCGCCAGACCCCGGCGCCGCTCTCCCTGCACGCCTTCCGGTTCCTTACCCGCAACCTCATCGTGCTGGCCCACACCGCGGTGATCGTGCCGATCGTGATGATCGCCTTCCGAGTGACGCCCGGCTGGCAGGCGCTCATGGCGCTTCCAGCCCTCCTGTTGCTGATCCTTGCGGGGTTTGGAGGCGCGGTGTGCGCCGGACTTCTCACCGCTCGCTTCCGCGACGTGCCGCCCATGGTTGGCAGCGCCATGCAACTCCTGTTCTTCGTGACCCCGATCTTCTGGCCGCCGCGGGTTCTGGACGAGGGGTACGGCTGGGTTGTCGCCGCCAACCCCCTCTTCGCCCTGATCGACATCGTCCGCGCTCCGCTCCTTGGAGTCGCGCCCCAGCCGGCCTCCTGGCCTGTGGCGCTCCTCGCGACGGCCGCCGCGCTCGCCTTCGCCTTCGCCGCCTTCAGCTGGCGCCGTTCGCGCCTGGCCTATTGGGTCTGACGCCATGCCCCATCTGATCCTCGAAGGCGTCAACGTCGAGTTCCCGATCTATCACACCAGCACCCGCTCGCTCCGCCGGTTCGCCGTGAGTGGGCTGATCGGCCGCAACCTTGATCTGGCCGGCGGGCGGCCAAAGGTTCGGGCCCTGCGCGACGTCTCGCTCGAGCTGAAGGAAGGCGACCGGCTGGCTCTGATCGGCCCGAACGGCGCGGGCAAAAGCACCCTTTTGCAGGTCATGGCCGGCGCCTATGAGCCGGTCAGCGGAACCGTCCGCTCCAGCGGCCGGATCACCCCGCTTCTCGCGGTCGGCGCGGGCCTCGATTTGGAGGCGCCGGGACTTGAGAACATTGAACTCCTGGGCATCCACCTGGGCGTTCACCCTCGCGACATGCGCCGCTGCGTCGATGAGATCGTGGACTGGACGGAGCTTGGCGCCTTCATCGGCGCGCCGGTGCGGACCTATTCGGCCGGCATGATGGCGAGGCTCGTCTTCGCCGTCGCCACAGCGCTGCCCAGCGACATCCTTCTGATGGATGAGTGGCTGGGGGTGGGAGACGCCGTCTTCCAGAAAAAGGCCCATGAGCGGATGGCCAAGTTCGTCGATAACGCCCGCATCCTCGTTCTGGCCTCTCACTCAGCCACCATTCTGGAGACCTGGTGCAACCGGGCCATCCGGCTCGAGCGCGGCGTTATCGTTGAGGGCGGCGGGGTGGCGGAGATGGACGAGGCCGCCTTCCCTCAGCTCAAGCTCTTGTAGAAAAAGCTCACCGGCGTCCGGGTCACCCCGTCCACCTCCAGGGAATAGCCCGGCACGATGCCGAACATCGTCCATCCGCCCCGCTCATAGAGCCGGTGGCCTTCGCGGCCCTCGACGGTGTCGAGGATCAGGAGGGTGCGTCCCGCCGCGCGCGCCGCTTCCTCCGCCGCCTTCAGCAGCCGGGCGCCCAGGCCTTTGCGGCGGGCCCGGCTGTGGACCAGCATCTTGGCGACGTCGGCGCGGTGCGGCTGGTTTTCAGGCCCGGCGAAGACCACCTGCACGGTCCCGTCGATCCTGCCCTCCTGTTCGGCGACGAGGATCAGCCGTTCACCGGCCGCGTGGCCGGGCAGCACCTTGTCCCACCAGCGGTCCGCCTTCTCGCGGGTCATGGGATGGATGAAGTTGATCTGGGCCCCGCCCTCCACCGCGTCGATGAAAAGCTCCGCCAGGGCCTCGCGCCGCACGCGGGCCTCGTCCGGAGAAATCAGTCGGATCTGGTGGGTCATGGCCTCGCCTCCACGGTCAGGACGACGGCGTAGCGGGCGGGCCGGCCGCTGACATTGCGGAACGTCGCGCCCTCCAGAACCGTCATGTGCAGGCAGTCGCCGGGCTTGAGGCTGTCAATCCGGCCGCCGGACGCGATCTCGATCTCGCCCTCCAGAACCCAGACGTGCTGGTCGATGACCCGCCCGGGCGTCCGGTCAAAAGCCACCGCCGCGCCGGCGGGAAACTCCACATCGACGATTTTCACAGGCGATCCCGTGCCGGCGGGCGCGACCTCCCGGCGAAGATAGCCGCTCGCCGGATCGGTCCATTCCGGCTGGTCCGCGCGGCGCAGCAACGGGCTCGCCGCGTCCCGCGCGAAGAGCGCCGATAAGCTGGTCCCCAGGCCCGAGCACAGCTTATCCAGCACCACGGCGCTGGCATGCACCTCCCCCCGCTCGATCCGCGATATCATCGCCCGCGAGACCCCAGTCCTCTGCGCCACATCGTCCAGGGTCAGCTTCAGCGCGCCCCGGCGTTCGGCGACCCGGCCACCGATCATCCTAAGAAGTTCCATGATCAGAGAATTGCATCTCCTATCATGGAGTCAAGACTGCCCCAAGTGGTTGATGTAGTGTTGTGGCATGCGCAGACTGGCCGTCGCCCTGACGATCCTGGCCCTGGCCATGGGCCTCGCCGCTTTCCAGCCGGGCGCGCCCCGGTACGGCCCCGCCAAGGGAACTCTGATCCTGGTCGGCGGCGGCCAGATCGAGGATACCGGCATCCTCGACCGCTTCCTCAGCGCGGCGGGCGGCAGGGAAAACGGCCGGTTCGTGGTCATCCCCACCAACGGCGGCAACCGCAATCGCGACGGCAGCCTCAAGGTCTATCAGGACATCGAGATCCTTGGCCGCTGGAAGATGACCCGCGGCGTCCGGCGCATCGCCATGCTGCACACCGCCGACCCCAAGGAAGCCGACACCGAAGCCTTCGTCCGTCCCCTGCTCGACGCCACGGGGGTATGGCTCGAGGGCGGCCGCCAGTGGAACATGGTCGACAGCTACAAGGGCACCCGCACCGAACGCGAGATCGCCAAGGTGCTGGAGCGCGGCGGCGTCGTCGCCGGAACCTCCGCGGGCGCCACCATCCAGGGCGAGTATCTGATCCGCGGCGACAGCTCCGGCCCAGACGTCGTCATGACCAAGGAGCCGAACCACCAGCTGGGTTTCGCCCTCCTGAAGCGCACGGCCATCGACCAGCACATCGACACCCGCAACCGCTGGCGCGACCTCATTCAGGTGATGCAGGCCCACCCGGGCAAATACCTCGGCATCGGCATTTCAGAGAACACGGCCATCGTCGTCAGCGGCGACCGCTTCGAAGTCATCGGCGCCGGCAAGGTGGCGGTGCATGACTATATCCGGCCTAAGGGCGAAATCCCATGGAAGACCCTTTCCCCCGGCGATGTCTATGACATGCGAACCCGGCGTGTGATGCGCTAGGCCAGCGCGTCCATCGCCTTGGCCAGCGCCAGGTCCTTGGCCGTCAGGGCATCCTCGCTGTGCGTCGAAAGCCTGACCTCGACGGTGTTGTAGACATTGGTCCAGTCCGGATGATGGTCCATGCGTTCGGCGACGAGGGCGGCGCTGCTCATGAAGCCGAAGGCCCGCACGAAATCCTTGAACCGGAAAGTCTTGGAGATCGACTTGCCGTCGGCGGCCAGGGTCCAGCCGCCCTTGGTCAGATCGTCGAGCCCTTCGCGCGGCATCAGTCCATCAGCTTTCTGGTGAGGTAGGTGTATTCCAGGGCGACGCGCCTGGCGCTCTCCTCGAGATTGGCGGCGGCCGAGTGCCCGCCATCGATGTTCTCATAATAGAGGAATGGGTAGCCGAGTTCCTTGAGCTTGGCGGCGGCCTTGCGGGCGTGGCCGGGATGGACGCGATCGTCCTTGGTCGAGGTGTCGATATAGACCTCGGGGTATTTCTGGCCGGCTTTCAGGTTCTGATAGGGCGAATAGCTCATCAGCATGGCCCGCTCTTCGGGGATGGTCGGATCGCCATATTCCCCCATCCAGGAGGCGCCCGCGCCCAGCTTGGTGTAGCCGATCATGTCGAACAGCGGCACCTGGATGACGATCGCATTGTAGAGCTCCGGCCGCTGGGTCAGAGCCACGCCCATCAGAAGCCCGCCGTTGGAGCCGCCCATGATGCCCAGCCTGCGCGGCGTGGTGATCTTGCGTGCGATCAGGTCCTCGGAGACGGCGAAGAAGTCATCGTAGACCACCTGCCGCTTCAGCTTCAGCCCCGCATTGTGCCAGCGCGGTCCGAACTCGCCGCCGCCCCTGATATTGGCCAGGACATAGACCCCGCCGCTCTCCAGCCACAGCTTGCCGATCGAACCAGAATAGCCCGGCGTCTGCGAGACCTCGAAACCACCGTAGGCGTAGAGCAGGGTCGGCGCGGTCCCGTCGAACTTCAGGTCCTTGGGCCGGACTACGAAATAGGGAACCTTGGTCCCGTCCTTCGACGTCGCCCAGAACTGCTCGACCAGGTGGGTCGCCGAATTGAACTTGGCGGGCAGGGTCCGCAGCACCTCGCGCTTTCCGGTCTGGGCGTCGAACAGATACTGGGTCGTGGGGGTCAGGAAGTTCGCCGTGGTGACCATGAACTGGTCGTTGTGGTCAGCCGCCGCCCCCAGGCCCACCGACATGTCGGCCGGCAGGTCGAGCCTGGTCGCGGTCCAGCCGCCTGGCCCATGCCGGTAGCTGTAGAGCGAGCCTTTGACGTTCTCATAGACCGACATGATCAGCCGGTTGCGGGTGGTGTTGATGCCGATGCTGCCCTGGCTTTGGGAGGGCCGGATCACCAGGGTCGCCTTGGCGGCGGCCGGATTGGCCTTCAGCTCGGCGAGATCGAAGGAGATGATGTCGCCTTCCTTCTGGTTCCGCTCGGGCCAGTCCTGTTCGAGGCTGACCACCAGCTGCTTATCCATCAGGGCGACGATGGAGGATTTCAGCGGCAGGGGCAGTTTGACAAACCCGCCATTGGCGGTGCGCAGGTGACGCTCGGTCTCGAAGAAGCTGGGGAGCTTGTTGATCAGCACAGCCTGCACCACGCCGTCCGCGTCGCGCAGCACCTGGGGACTGACCGTCATGTCCTTGGCCGTGCCGCGGAAAACTTCCCGAGCGGCGCTGAGCGGCGTTCCCCGCTTCCACTCCTTGACGATGTAGGGATAGCTGGACTCGGTCATGGTCCCCGGCCCCCAGTCGGTGCCGATCAGAACCGTGTCCTTGTCCAGCCAGGCGATGTCCTGCTTGGCCTCGGGCGAGAAGAACCCGCCGTCGACGAACTTGCCGGCCGCCAGATCATATTCGCGATAGGTGGTGGCGTCCTTGCCGCCGTCAGAAAGCGCCAGGATGCAGAGCCGGCCTTCCGGCTGCAGGCAATCAGCGCCCTGCCAGACCCAGTTCTTGCCCTCGGCCTTGGCGACGGCGTCCAGGTCGAAGATCGTGCGCCACTGCGGATTGCCGGTCTTGTAGCTGTCCAGGGTTGTCGTGCGCCAGATTCCGCGCACGTGGGTGGCGTCCTGCCAGTAGTTCCGCAGGTTGCCGTCGTGGGTGAAGCTGACGCCCGGAATGCGGTCGGCGGCCGTGGCGATCGCCAGGGCGTCGCCATAGAGCTTCTGATAACGCGCATCGCCCTGGAGCAAAGGCAGGGTGCGGCCGTTTTCGGCGCGAGCAAACTCCAGGGCTCTGACGCCCTCGATCTCCTCCAGATAGGCGTGGGGATCTGTGGATTGGGCGAGGGAGGCCGTGCTCATGAGGGCTGCGATAATTCCGATCAGGGCTGCGCGCATGTCCGACCCCCTTTTTCCTAACCCAGTAGTCCGAGAAGTTTCATCTTGAAGATCAGAGGTGAGTTGGG
Organism: Caulobacteraceae bacterium UBA5005; assembly: GCA_002398405.1. Classification (GTDB taxonomy): domain Bacteria; phylum Pseudomonadota; class Alphaproteobacteria; order Caulobacterales; family Caulobacteraceae; genus UBA5005. The sequence continues at coordinate 46,425 of DGYN01000107.1, read as the reverse complement.
CGGAACCTTGCCCCCAAGCGCGCCCGTGGTTCCGTAACCGAGCTGCGGAGGCAGATAGATGATCCATTCGTCGCCGATACGCATCATCGGCACCACCTGCTGCCAGCCGGGGATCAGGCCGTTCAGCGAATAGACCCGCGGCGCGCCGTCCATCGAAGTGTCGAACACAGTGCCGTCGGGCAGCGTCCCCTCATAGTGGACCCGGACGCGGAGTTCGGGATTGGCGCAGGCTGCGTCCTTGGCGCCCGAGGTGACGATCTTGTACTGCGCCCCGGAGGGCAGGGTCTTGACCCCCGGTTGTTTGGCGTTGGCGGCCATGAAGGCCTTAGCGGCGACCACGGCCGGATCGGTCGCCTTATCCTGGGGCTTGGCCGTGAAGGCGCCCGCCTTGCAGGGCGGCGGCGGCGCGGGGTTCTGGGCGGCCGCTCCGGCGGCCTGGAAAACGAGGAGGCCGGCGAGAACAACGGCGGCGGCGAGGGCCGGAAGCGATTTCATGGAGGTTACCCTGAGAGACGATCTTGTCTTTTAGATGAGCCAAACACCGCCTTCTGTCGACTGTTCAGACGCTTGACCCCAAGCCTTCGATGTATTCCTTTTCCGGGGGAGGAGAAGCTCGGCGGTGCGATTGCATATCATATCCGATCGGAGACGGATCGTCGCGGCGGCGCTCTCGGCGGTCCTGATTTTACCCGGCCTTGCCTGGGCCCAGGGCCTTCCCGCCGACTATGCTCGCGCCGAGGGCTTGGCCGACAAGTGGCGGGGCCTGGTCACCGGGGTGGCCGAAACCGCCAGCTGGTCCAAGACGTCCGACCGCCTTTGGTACCGCCGATCCACGCGGGGCGGCAATGAATTCATCAGCGTCGATCCAAAGTCCGGCGTCCTTACCCCCGCCTTCGACCACGAGAAAATCGCCCAGGCCCTGACCACGGCCGCCAAGCCCCGCGCGCCCTACGCGGCTCTGACCCTGCCGTTCTCGACCTTCACCTATGAGGACCGGGATAGGGCGATCGACTTTTCCATCCCCTCAGGCCGCTTTCGCTGCGCCCTGGCTGAGCCCAGCTGCGAGCGGACGGGCGATCCCGTCCCCGTCCCCGCCCCGCGCGGCAGCGGCATGGGCCCGCGGGTCGCCCCCGGCACGGCGACGCCCACGGCCGCCGCCCCGGTGCTGCGGGTGCTGTCGCCCAACCGCAAGCTCGAGGCCTTTGTCCGAGAGCACAACATCTGGCTGCGTGAGGTCGCCGACGACAAGAGCGAGCGGCCGCTTTCCAAGGACGGCTCGGCGGCCAACGCCTACGCCCTGCACACCGGCGCCTGGTCGCCGAATTCCAAGATGCTGGCGGTGGTGCGCACCAAACCGGGCGACCGGCGCGTGGTGACCTACATCGAAAGCTCGCCGGCCGATCAGCTGCAGCCCAAGCTCACCGAGATGTACTATCTCAAGCCCGGCGACGCCCTGCCGGAGCGGCAGCCGGTGCTCTTCGATGTAGAGAGCGGCGAGGCCAAGGTGATCGACCGGGCCCTGTTCCCCAACGCCTACGCCCAGACCAATCCCGCCTGGTGGAAGGATAGCCGGGGCTTTCGCATCAACTACAACCAGCGCGGCCACCAGCTCTTCCGCGTCCTCGACATCGACGCCGAGACGGGCAAGCCGCGGACGGTAATCGAGGAGAAGGCGGCGACCTATTTCAACTATTCGGGCAAGCAGTACCTCTCCATCGCACCGGACGAGGAAGAGGCGGTGTGGATGTCCGAGCGGGACGGCTGGAACCACCTCTATCTCTATGACATCGCCAAGGGAGAGGTGAAAAACCAGATCACAAGGGGCGAGTTCGCCGTCAAGGCCGTGACCCGGGTCGATCACCGCAGGCGGCAAATCTGGTTCACGGCGACCGGTAAGATACCCGAGCAAGACCCTTATTTCATTCACTATTACCGGGTGGACTTCGACGGCTCCAACTTGGCGCCCCTGACCACTGCGGACGGGAGCCACACCGTCGCCTTCTCCCCGGACAACCGCTTCTACATAGACACCTGGTCCAGGGTGGATCTTGCCCCCGTCACCGAACTTCGCCGCACCGCCGACCAGTCTCTCGTGGCTGAACTGGGCCGAGGCGACCTGACCGCGTTGAAGGCCGCCGGCTGGATCGCCCCCGAGCCGTTCGTCGCCAAGGGTCGCGACGGCAAGACCGATATCCATGGCGTCATCATCCGCCCGACCAACTTCGACCCGGCCAAATCCTACCCGGTGATCGAGAACATCTACGCCGGTCCCCAGGACAGTTTCACCCCCAAGACCTTCACCGCCTGGCGCCCCATGCACACCCAGGCCGAGCTTGGCTTCATCGTCGTCCAGGTCGACGGCATGGGGACCTCAAACCGCTCCAAGGCCTTCCAGGACGTGTCATGGAAGAACCTCGGCGACGGCGGGTTTCCCGACCGCATCCTCTGGCACAAGGCCATCGCCGCAAAACACTCCTGGTACGACATCAGCCGTGTCGGCGTGTACGGCGGCTCAGCGGGAGGTCAGAACGCCCTGGGCGCCCTGCTCTTCCATCCTGAGTTCTATGACGCGGCCTTCGCCTTCGCCGGCAGCCATGACAACCGCATGGACAAGATTTGGTGGAACGAACAGTTCATGGGCTGGCCCGTCGGGCCGGAATACGCCAAGGCCTCCAACGTCGACAACGCCCACCGCCTGCAAGGGAAACTGATGCTGGTGGTCGGAGAGCTGGACAACAACGTCGATCCGGCCTCCACCTATCAGGTGGCCAACGCCCTGATAAAAGCCGGCAAGACCTTCGACTTCCTATTCCTGCCGGGGACCGGCCACAGTGAGGGCGGCCGCTATGGCGAACGCCGCCGCTGGGACTTCTTCGTCCAGAACCTCATGGGCGTCACGCCGCCCAACCGTAACGCACCCCCGCCGGCCGTGACCACGGCCAGCCGCTCAACTGGAGAGACCGCCCCTTGACCTTGAAACGCGTGCTCGCGGCGGGCTGCGCCCTCGTGATCCTGGGCGGCGTCGCCCAGGCCCAGAATTCCGCACCCCAGCCGATGCCCATGCCAGCGCCAATCCCTGCGCCCAGGGACGTGGACTATCCCGGCCTGTTGAAGCTTGCCGTCGACGCAACCGATCTCGACCGGCGCATCTATCGGGTCCGCCAGACCATTCCCGTTCAGCGCGCGGGGCCCATGACCCTGCTCTATCAGCGCTGGGTTCCCGGCAACCATGGTCCCAGCGGCCCGGTGCACAACTTCACGGGCCTGACCATCAAGGCCAATGGCCAGACCCTGCGCTGGACCCGCGATGTGGTCAGCATGGAGGCCTTCCATATCGACATCCCGGCGGGGGCCCGCGAGATCGAGATCGAAGCCCAGTACCTGACCCCCGTCGAGGCCTCCCAGGGCGGCGCCCTGATCACTCAGGAGATGCTGCGCCTGCAGTGGTACCCGATGGCGCTCTATCCGGCCGGCCATTTCACCCGCCGGATCATGATCGAGGCGAGCGTCAAACTGCCGCCGGGCTGGAAATACGGCGTAGCCCTGGATGAGGCGGGGAGCAGCGGCGATACGGTGACCTTCAAGCCGGTGAGTTTCGAGACCCTCTCCGACTCGCCGATGTTCGCCGGCAAGCACTATCGCCGCATCGACCTCGATCCCGGCGGCCGCAGCCCGGTCATTCTCAACATCGTCGCCGACGCTCCGGAATTTCTCGAGGCGACGCCGGAGGTCATCGAAATCCACCGCGAGCTGGTTCGCCAGGCCGACAAGCTTTTCGGCGCAAGGCACTTCAATCGTTATGATTTTCTGCTGTCACTTTCCGACCGCCTGGGCGGCAGCGGGCTGGAACATCACCGCTCGAGCGAGAACGGGGTCAATCCGCGCTACTTCACCACCTGGGACACCGCCCTGCTGTCGCGGGATCTCCTGCCCCACGAATACACCCACTCCTGGAACGGCAAGTTCCGCCGCCCGCACGACCTCTGGACGCCCGATTTCTCGACCCCCATGCGCGACAGCCTGCTCTGGGTCTACGAGGGCCAGACCCAGTACTGGGGCAACGTTCTGGCCGCTCGCGCGGGCTTTGTCACCAAGCAGCAGGCGCTGGATTTCCTCTCCGGGGTAGCGGCCTATTACGACAACCAGCCGGGCCGTAAATGGCGCGCCCTGCAGGACACCACCAACGATCCGATCATCCAGGCCCGCCGTTCCCTGCCCTGGGACAGCTGGCAGCGCAGCGAAGAATATTACCGGGAAGGCCAGCTCATCTGGCTGGAGATCGACACCCTGATCCGCGAGCGGTCCAACGGCGCGAGGTCCCTGGACGATTTCGCCAAGGCCTTCTTCGGTATCAACGACGGCGACTGGGGCCAGGTCCCCTACCGCTTCGAGGACATCGTCGCGACACTCAACCGCATCGAGCCCTACGACTGGTCAAGCTATCTGCGCAAACGCCTCGACGAGGTGGGCCAGCCGGCTTTCCTCGATGGCCTAACTCGGGGCGGCTACCGCCTGGTCTATACCGAAGAGCCCCACGCGGTGCAGAAGGCCAACGAGACCCGCAACAGGGTGTCAAACATGATGTACTCGATCGGCGCTGTCTTCGATTCCGCCGGCCGCATGACCGAGGTGCAGTGGGACGGGCCGGTGTTCAAGGCCGGCCTCACCACCGGGACCCAGGTGATCGCCGTCAACAACCTGGCCTTCGACGCCGACCGGCTGAAGGCCGCGGTCAAGGCCAGCAAAGCCGGGGCGCCGGTCGAATTCCTGATCCGCCAGGGCGATCTGTTCCGCACCGTCCGCCTCGAATACTCGGGAGGCCTGCGTTACCCGCGCCTGGAGCGCATTGCCGGGACTCCCGCCCGGCTTGATGACATCCTGGCCCGCAAATGATGGAAGACCGCTAGATGACCGAGGTCCTTTCCCGCACCGTCGCCGAGCGGGTCACCGACGCCTTGCGCTCGCGCATCCTGTCGGGCGGCTATGCCCCGGGCGCGCCCCTGCGCCAGGACGCCGTGGCGGCTGAGCTGGGCGTCTCACGCATTCCCCTGCGCGAAGCGTTGAACCACCTGCAGGCCGAGGGGCTGGTCGCCGGCGCGGCGCACCGAGGCTTCCAAGTCCGCGGCGTCTCCCGCGCCGAAGCCGATGAGATCTTTGGCCTTCGCCTGCAGCTGGAACCCCTCGCTGTCGCCGAGGGCGCGGCCAAGGCGACCGATGAGGAACGCGCCGTGGCCGCCAAGGCGCTGAGTCAGCTGAACGCCGCCTCGACCGCCCGCCAGCTCTCGCTCGCCGCCGACCAGAACCGGCTGTTCCACGTCAGCCTGATCCTGCCCCGCCGCAGCCCGCTGACCGCCGAGCTGTTGAACCGGTTGCACGCCGCCTCGCAGCGCTATGTCGCCCTGCACCTGTCGCCAGACGGCCGGGACGAAAAGGCCAAGGCCGAGCACGAAAGACTCTATGACGCCTGGGCCTCAGGCGATGGACAAACCGCGGCGGGGATCACCGCCGAACACGTGGAGCGCACGCGGCAGGACCTGCTGGCGGCGATCGAAGCATGAGAAGATTCTTCCTCTCGGCCCTGGCGGGCCTCACCCTGCTGGGCGCGATGCCGGCGGCCTTGGCCCAGGACCGACTGCGCGACATGCCGGGCTTTGCCCAGTACCAGGAGATTCAGCCGAAGATCGCCGGATCGGTGCGGCCCGGCACGGTCTCGGCCAACTGGAACGACCCCAGCGGCAAGACCTTCGAATACGTCGTCAACCAGGGCGCCTCGCCCAAGCGCTACCGTTTCGACATCGCCACCCGGGCGGCCACGGAACTTAAGGAGGCGGATGGGGCGGCGAGCGCCGTGACCGGCGGGCGCGGCCGGCAGGCCAACGACCTTTCCGCGCGGGGGTCCTATGCGCGCGAACACAGCTACAACTCCCCCGACGGCAAACTCAAAGCCTTCACGCGCGGGAACAACATCTACCTGGCCAAGGCCGACGGCGCGGACGAGCGCGCGGTCACCACCGACGGTTCGATTGAAAGGCGCATCCGCAACGGCGTTCCGACCTACGTCTATACCGAGGAATTGGCGCTGGGCCGGTCGATCTGGTGGTCCCCCGACGGGACCAAGCTCGCCTATATGCGGTTCGACGAGAGCAAGGTGGACGACTATCCGCTGCAGCTTGACCAGACCAAGCTCTATTCCACCACGCGGGTGATCGCCTATCCCTCGCCCGGCACCCCCAATCCCGTGCCCGACCTCTTCGTCTTCGACGTCGCCAGCGGCGCGACCAAACGCATCGACGTTCGCGATGGAGCGCCCTTCACCGACGAGGTCATTGGCCACTACGTCTGGAACGTCACTTGGGCCGAGGACAACTCGGAGCTTCGCCTTCGCCGCGCCAACCGGTTGCAGAACATCATCGAATGGAGCGGCTGTTCGCCCCTCACCGGCGCCTGCCGCACCATCGTTCGCGAGGAGGAGAAGAACAGCTGGACCAGCGTCTCGGCGCCGCGGTTCCTGGCCGACGGCAAGCGCTTCATCTGGGCGTCCGAGCGCACCGGCTGGGACAACTATTATCTCTATGACATCACCGGCAAACTGATCACGCCCCTGACCACCCACAAGGGGTTCGAGGTCGCCAATATCCTCAGCGTCGACGAGAAGGCCGGGGTCATGTGGTACATGGCCCGCAGCGGCGACAACCACATGAAGATGCAGCTGCATCGGGTGGGGCTGGACGGAAAGGGCGATGTCCGCCTCACCGATCCCGCCTGGAACCATGCGGTTAGCCTTGCCCCCGACGGCAGGCACTTCATCGACACCATCCAGACCCACGATGTCCCTCCGGTCACCCGGCTGATGCGGATCGAGGGCGCCCGCTCGGTGGTCGTCGCCGAACTCGCCAAGACCGACATGACCCGCTTTGAAAGCCTGGGTTTGAAGAAGGTGGAGATGTTCACCTTCAAGGCCGGGGATGGCGTCACTGACCTGCACGCCATGCTGCACCGGCCGCACAATTTCGATCCGGCCAAAACCTATCCGGTGATCGTCAGCATCTATGGCGGGCCGGGGGCCAACCAGGCGAGCGAGAACTTCCAGCTGCCCGATCCGATGACCGAGTACGGCTTTTTGGTGCTGAAGGCGGACCTGCGTTCAGCCTCCGGCCGGGGCAAGGCCTTCCAGAACGCCATCTACGAGAAGATGGGCCAGACCGAGGTCGATGATCAGGCCATGGCGGTGAAGGCCCTGTGGAGCCGGCCTTACGTCGACAAGACCCGCGTCGGCATCTACGGCACCTCCTACGGCGGGTCGATGGCGGCCTGGTCGATCCTGCGTTACCCGGACGTCTTCCAGGCGGCGGTCTCCAACTCACCGGTCACCGATCACCGGCTCTACGATTCCACCTATTCGGAACGCTACATGGGCCTGCTGCCCAAGAACGCCGAGGCCTACAAGCGCACCTCGGCCATGGAATATGTCGCCAATCTGAAGGGCGACCTTTTGATTTATTACGGCACCGCCGACGACAATGTGCACCCCAAGAACGCCATGCAGCTGATCCAGGCCCTGCAGCGGGCCGGCAAGCATTTCGAGGTCCAGGTCGGCCCCGACGCCGGCCACACCGCCGTCTCAACGGCGCGAATGATGGAGTTCTTCATCGAAAGCCTGGTCATCAAGCCGGAGGTCGCGAAGGTCGCCGCGCAGATGCGAGCCAGGGAGCAGGCGGAGAAAGAGGGCAGGCCTCAGGCTAGCCGGTAGGCCGCCAGCGCCTCGTAGTGCGGTTGCGCCTGATCGGCGACACGGCGCAGGTCGTCGGGCAGCGGGATCGCCGGGCGCGGCGGCGGCGGCGGCGCAAAGCCGGTGGACCGCTCCACGGCATCGTACCAGGCGGGCGCCCATACCCCGTCCGTGGCGCGGCGACCTGAGGGCCAGCAAAGCATCTCGCCGCGGAACGGCACCTCAAGCGCCGCGCACAACCGCCGGAGCACCCCTTCGGGATCAGCCAGCACGTCAGGGCCGCTGACCACCGGCGGCGCCCGGCCCAAACGGTCGGCCTCGCGCTCGAACAGCTCGCGCTGCTGGACAAAGCCGATGTCGGCCAGGGCGACGTCGCCCCGGCGGACGGCGTAGGAGGCGAGCACGCTGGCCGGATCGCGTATCAGAAAGGCGTTGCGGAAACCCGCCATCCAGTCGCGGCCAAAGCTCTCCAACATGTGGTGGGCCATGTGCTTCTGGTACCAGATCGCGGCCCCTCCCGGCGCGGGACCGCAGATGCCGTCGACCACCCTCCGCCAATCGGTGGGCTGCGAGGCCAGGACTTCGCCGCGCATCGGATGATCGAGGCCGGAGGCCGCGAGATAGGCCGCATAGAAAGGCTCATCGGCCACGGCAGCGTCCGGGCGGTTTTCGAAGGCGCGCATCATGGCCGTGGAGATGTTGCGCGGCCCCGACCACATGGCGATGCGGATCGTCTCGTTCATGCCGCCTCGCTGTCCTTGAGCGCCTCATAGAGTGAGCGCAGGCGCGCGGTCATTGGGCCCGGCAGGGCGGCGGGCAGGATTCGCCCGTCGATCTCGCGCACGGGGGTGAGGCCTCCGAAGGTGCCAGTGACGAAGGCCTCGTCGGCCGCGTGGATGTCGGAAACCTCGAAATCGCCCTGCCGCAGCGGGAGGCCGCTCTCCCGGCAAAGCCGCATGACATTGCCGCGAGTGACGCCGTTGAAGCAGTAGTCATCGCCCGAGGTGCGCACCTCCCCGTCCCGGACCCAGAAGAGATTGGTGGCGTTGCAGCTGGCGACAAAGCCGTCCGGGTCCAGCATCAGGGCCTCGTCCGCCCCGGCCTCGATGGCCTGCAGCAGGGCAGCGATCAGGTTGAGGCGGCTGTGCGAATTGAGCCGCATGTCGAACATGTGGGCCGGGGTGCAGCGGATGGCCGAGGTGGCGAGGCTGATACCCTTGGTCACGATGGCGGGCGACGGCTGCTTGTATTCGGCGACGATCACGATGGTGGGTTTGCCAAGCGCATTGCGCGGGTCCTGATTGGGCGCGGCTTTCTCGCCCCGCGTCACCATCAGCCGCAGATGCGCGCCGTCCTCCATGCCGTTGGCCGCCAGCATGGTCCGCACCTCCCCCGCCAGGGCGTCGCGGTCCATGCCGATATCAAGGCCGATCTTGGCCGCGCCCCAGTAGAGACGCTCCATATGCTGATCGAGGAACAGCAAGGCGCCCTTATGCAGGCGAAGGCCCTCCCACACCCCGTCGCCGACCACAAAGCCGGCGTCGAAGATCGAGACCTTGGCCTCGCTTCGCGGGACCAGGGCGCCGTTGAGATAGATGAGGATTTTTTCGTTGCGCGGATCGGCGGCGAAATCCTGGCTTCCGGCCATGGCTCTCCCCCGCTCGCCGACCTTTTTAGATTGTATCCAATTTCGCGAAGGTGACGGCAAGGCAGAACGAAACCCGGGCTCGGGAATAGGCCGCGGCGTAGTCGTATCCTACTGTGACAACAGGCCTTTGCAGGCGGTTCGCAAAGAGGGCGTGACCACCGATCCGGCATCCCCAGGAAAATCGTCCTTGCCCGTCCGTTAACCAGCAACCTTGGCCCCCCGCGCCAGTTGGTCAGGCGTGGGGATGCCAAGCATGAGCGAAGAGCGAGCCGAACGGATTGCGGCGGAAGTGATCGGCCTGTGGTCTGAGACCTTTGGCGACAAGCCGCCGGTCACCGCGCCCCCGGATCTGATGATCCGGGTGCTGGTTGACTGCCTCAAGGATGTCGGGCCGTGGACGCCGGGACGCCCGCGCGCCCTAGACGATCTTGAGTAGCTTAAGAATTTTCAGGCGATCTTCGGCGAAAGCCTTGGCCTGCCGCTCAAGTTCCTTGAGGTTCTCTTCGGTCTCTTCCAGGACCTTGCCCTCGAGGAGCAGCTTCTGGCCCTGGTCGCTGATGATCTTCCAGGCGTACTGCGCCCAATCGGCGGGCTTGGCCTTGCCTTCGTTGATCGCCAGCAGGAAGAGCTGCTCGAACCGGCTGACAATGATGCCTGTGCCGGTGACGGGCGAGGGCAGGAAGAAATGGTCGCCGCTCAAGCGGGACTTCTCCATCAGGTGCTTTCCAAGCTTGCGCGAGCGCTCCTCGACGGCCTTGGCGATGGAGTCATCCTGCACGATGGCGAGGTGGTTGCCCGCCATGAGGACGATAAGGGATTCGAGCACCGGGCTGATCGGCAGGGAGGCGAAGGCGGGCAGTTCGCGCATTTCGGCGACGGATTTCGGCCGGTAGTCGTCCTTGATCAGGAAATCGATCAACGGCTCGTAGAGTTCAGGGCGCAGTTGCAGTTCACCAAGGCCGGTGGTGACTTTCAGAGGAATGTCGGCCTTGCTGCGCAGGATGACGAAACGCAGGCGGTGAAGGGCCTCGAGCTGCTCCAGGCTGGACAGGCGCCGGGCCCCGCGGGTGTAGAGGTCGCGGCGGAACTGCTGGTTCACCAGATAGTCGCGGGTCGACTCACGCAGCACCGGATGGGTGATCGGGCGGAGCAGCTCGATCTGCGGGGCGGTCAGGTTGATGGCGTCGAGGTGCTCCATAAGGGTAGCGCTGACGGCGTAGCTGAGCTTGTTGTCCGCCATGGTGTCGACCACTTCGGAGAAGGTGCTCGGATCCCAGAAGCTGTTGAAATACTCGTGGGCGACGTAGTTGCGGTTCTGAGCGGCGATGCCGTCGAGGCGGCCGGCCGCGGCGGGGTTGTTGGTGAAAAAGCGCGCCTGCACTTCCACCAGCTTTTTTCCAAACTCGATCGCGCCGTCGATGCGGCCCAGAATGCCTTGGGCTTCGCTGCCGGCGGTTTCAGAGTGCAGGTGCAGCAGGTGGCGGATCGGCATGGCGATCGACCAGCCGGGGTTGGTGTTGTAGCTGAGGTAAACGACGCCCCCGACCTTCAGGCGGCGGCGCAGAATCTCGTTGATCTCGGCGCGGACATCGTCCGAGATCCAGCTCCAGATGCCGTGCAGGGTGATGTAATCGAACTGGCCGATATCGTCCCGCTTAGCGAGGTCGCCGAAACTTTCATCGAAGACATGAACATCCGCCCCGTGGGAATCGGCCAGGCTCTGAGCGTTGGCGGCGTGGGCGGGGTTGAAGTCCGTCCCCCAGCATTCGCCGTTGGTGGCGGCGGCGTGGATGTTGATCGACAGCCCCTGGCCATAGCCAAGTTCAAGATAGCGGAAACCGCTCTCCTTGCGCGGCGGCGCATAGCCGGCCAGCAGCAGGCAGAAATCAATGTGGGCGGGGGAAATCTCCCCATAGTACCCATGCGTGTAGGCGATATCGGTGGTGTATCCCGACGACCAGCTCATTGCGTCACTCTTTGCTAGATTTCGAACTGACTCAGCTTTCGCATCAGCTGCGGCTGAGTGTTCACGTGAATTTTGGAGAATATGCGTTTGACGTGGACGCGAACAGTGGCTTCAGCGATTTCGCATCGGCGGCTGATTTCGCGCACCGCCATGCCTTCGCAAAGGCAGACGGCGACTTCCGCTTCCCGGCGGGTGAGCCGGAAGACATCCCGGGCCGCTTCGATATCGAGCTCGCGGCGGCCGGAACGGTAGGAAAACACACAGCAGGACAGTTCAGGCGCATCGACGATGGCGCTCCAACGGGCCCTTAGGATGTGGACAAGGTTGCCGCTTCGCACGCTGACAATACGCCAGGCGCTTTCCTGGCGGGACGTGGCCAGGGCCAGAAGAACGTTACGGCGAAGATCGCCGGCCTCGGCGCCGTCGGCGCGGGGCGCCTGGGGCTCGGCGGCGGTGAGCTGAGAAAGAACAAGCCGGGCGTGCTCGTTGATGGCAACGGGCCGCCCGGCAAGGTCGAATACAATAGCCGGCGCCGAGAAAAAATCGGCTTGTCCGGCAACCCGCCAGGCGATCGTCGTATCCTTGTGAACCGCTAGGGGAGCGTTGGCTCTATCCTTGGCGGCGATCTCGGACACGACGGTCACTTGACGAGATGGGTTGGCGGGACGGCCGCAAAGACCGTCCCGCCCCCAGACTTAGAAGCCCCAGCGGAGCGAGGCGTTGAACCCGGCCCCTTCGACGGCGCCGAAGGAGGCGCTGGCGCCAACCGAGAAGGTCATCATTTCAGTGACCGACCCGGTGAAGCCACCGAGGAGCTTGAAGCTGGTGTCAGGATCGACACCCTGCACGGTGAAGGCGTCGCCGCCACCAAGGAACTGCTGAGTCGACGTCGATTGAGCGTCGTTCAGGATCACTTGGACACCGAGGTACGGGTCGATCGTAGCGAAGCCAGCTTCCCAGCCCTGACGGGCCCAGTTCAGACCGAGGATCGGCGTGGTCTCGGTTTCCGAGAACTTGGCGACCCGAAGGCCGATGCCGCCCGAGGAGTCGCTTTCTTCAAAGCCGTCCGTCGAGATGTTCCGGAACCCGACGTCGATGTACGGGGTCAGATCGCCGCCGCCGACGGCGCCGGGGAAGGTGTAGGCGAACGTGAGGTTCAGACCCACGCTCTGGCTGTCGTAGTCGGCGTAGACGTCGCGAGCGAAGATGGTCATTTCGCGACGGGCTTCGATGTTCGACGCGGAGTAGGTCAGAACACCGCCGATCAGGATCGGACCGCTGCTCCACCGGCCGCTGAGGGCGGCCAGGTAGCTGTTGACCTCGGCTTCGTACAGATCGTCTTGACCGTCAACTTCGGCGCCTTGGTAGCCGGCGCTGAAGCCCCAACCGATGTTGTCGGTCGGATTGAACGTACCACCGAAGAGCAGACCCGCTTCCGTCGACTTGACTTCACCGGCGCCGCTGGTGGCGTCACCTTCGTAGGTGCGGGTCTGGAAGGTCGGGGTGGCCCACAGGGAGTTCATATCCCGGTGGAATTCAGCCCGCAGCGCGTCCGTCGCCGTATCCGTCGGATCGATGGCGTTCAGCGTGCCATAGAACTCGCCTTGCGACAGCTCGTTCAGAGCGGTCGGGACGTCATTCAGGCCGATGTTCCAGTCGAAGCCCACGATCGTACCGGCCAGGTCCGTGGCGCGGGTGAGCGCCAGGATGGTCGGGAAGGTCGAAGTTCCCTTCTGGTCGGCGATGAGCGCCGCCGACAGGCCCTTGGCGGAGCCGTCGAGAGCCGCCGCCACGTTGAAGGCGTTCTGGTTCGGCGCCTTGGTGGTGAACGAGGTCCGCGTCGTGTTCAGGAACACGCAGTTCAGGGCCGCGTTCGTCGCGCACTTCGCCTGGGTGAAGGTGTAGTTGATGAAGTTGGAGCCAAAGGCCGGGCGAACCGTGGCCGTGATCGTCGTGGTGCCGGACACGGTGAACAGCTCGTCGAGCTGGTCGCCGACGATGAAGCCGCCGCGAGCGTTGTTGACCAGGACCGTACCCGCCAGGTTGAGGTTGCCCTCCACCACGACGTGAGACTTGCTCAGCGACGTCACCAGCTGGAAGGGCGTGGTGCCCGGCGAGAACTTGAAGAGGCCAAGCACTTCCGGAGCCGTACCGCTGAAGCCGCTGAAGGTGCGGACCAGTTCAGGCAGAGCGCCAACGATCAGAGTGCCGGTGGTGGCTTGGGTAAAGTTACCCGTAACCAGCATCTCCTGGCCGCGCACCACCGTTTGAGTCGTGGTCAGCGAGCTGGCCGCGTTGGTGGTGAAGGGGTTCAGGGGATGGCCCGGCTGCAGCGTGTTACCGACCACGAACTCGGCGTTGTTGTTGACGTTGCCGCTGAAGCTGAAGATGCCGCCTTCCGAAGCGCTGGAGAACTCAACACGGCCAGCCGTGTTGTTGAAGTTCTTGAAGCGCCAGGTGTAGGCGTCGTCAGCCCGGGTCGGGGTATTCGCGTTCGAGTGGTTCCGGCCGATGACGTAGAAGGTGCCGGCGCCGGTGTGGTTGATGGTGTTGATGCCGTCCACGAAGTGATTGGCGCCGTTGTTGACGACGTTGTTGTGGAACGTCAGCTGATCGAGCGGAGCCGGGGCGAACGGCTGGAGGGCCGTGCCGACCGCGTTCGACTGCGTCAGCGTCGGCGCGGCGTTGAAGATCACCAGCTTATTGGGCGTGGTGGCGTTCACCGCACCGTCGTGGCCGAGCCAGCCCGTACCATTGAGGTTCAGGGTGGTGTCGGTCAGGAAGGTGTTCGCCGACGAGGTGCCGAGGACCGGGCCGATGGCGCCGTCACCCGAACCAACCCGTTCACGTTCGGCGACAATGCCGCCTTCGGTGAGCGAGCCGCTGTTCAGGTTGAGGGTCGCAACGACCTTGCTGGTCACGGCGTAAGGCGTCGAAAGCGCCGTGCCGTTCACCGGGCCGGTGATAACCGCGCCCTGCACCGAGATGCCGTCACCCAGGTAACCGTTCTGCGTCAGGGTATAGGTCTGACCGAACGGCGTCGCGCCCGCCGTGAAGGTGTCCGGCGTGGTCGTGGCCGTGGCCCCTTGAACGAGCGTGCCGTTCACCACCGAGCTGCCGAAGGCGACGTTCCCCACCGAGGCCGTGGCCGCGTTGGTGAAGGCGCCCGTAGCGCCAGCGACACTGCCATTCCGCATTGTGCCGTTGTTCGCGATGGTGGCCGTGGTGCCCGCGAGCGGTGTGAAGACCGTCGTCGTCGTATTGGTGCCGTTGATCGCCACGTCGAGGTTGGTTTGGACGTTGGTCGCCACCGAGTTGGTGAACAACGCGTTGGCTGTACCCGTGTTGGTCACGACGAAGTTGTTGGTCAAAGTCGCCGTCGAGCCGACGGCGGAGTTGTTACCGCCATTCAGCGTGCCGTTGTTGAGCAGGACGGCCGCACCGGGATTGTTGGTGGTGGTCGTTGTGGTCGTGCGGGTCGACTCCGCGGCGCCTGTGAAGGTCGCGTTGGTCTTGAAGGCTTTCGCTTCGGTGACGGCGGTCGTGACGTTGGCGTTGGCCAAAGCACCGGTGTTGCCGGCGACAACTGAGCCGGCGCCGACGTTCAAGGTCGCGGTGCCGCCCGTGGCGATCGCCGAGCCGCCGACCGTATTGGCCTTGGCGTCGGCGATGACCGCCGGAGCCGTGAGGTCAATCTTGGCCGCGCCGCCAACGCCCGTGGTCGTCGAGGTCTGAGTACGGCTCGATGTGAAGGGGAACCCGGCCACAATCGTGGAGATTTTGACAGAGTCCGTAACCAGCGAGTTGTTGAAGGCTGAAGTCGCCGAGACGTTACCGCCCACAGTGTTCCTCACCGCGGTGTTCGCGGCGCCGGTCTGAGCCGCCGAGCTGACGTTGCCGCCCACCGGACCGTCGGTCGTGGTGTTGGCCGCGCCGCCAATCGCGGCCGCGTTGGCCGAGGTGGTCGTAGTTTCAGCCGTGGTCGACTTGTCGATTTTCGACGAGGTGTCCGTGCCACTTACGGTGGCGCTGACATTGCCGTTCACACGCGCCTTCGCACCGACGTTGGCCGTGGCCGTGGTCTGGCCGTTGGCCGCGACGTTGCCGCCCACCGACGGGACCAGAAGCGTGGCCGTACCGGTGATGTCCACCTTCGCAGCGCCGCCGGCGGCTGTGCTGGTGGTGATGGTGGTCGGGGTGGTGGTGGTGGTCTTGATCGCAGGATCAGACTTGCCCGCCACACCGGCCTTCAGGCTGTTCACCGTTTCGGTGGTGGTCGAGGTGAAGGTGTTGGCCGCGGCCGAAGCGGCCGTGACGTTGCCCTGCACGGAACCGGAAACCGCGACCGTCGAAGCGCCTTGGGCGGTCGAAAGGACGCTGGAGGTCACACCGTTCGGATTGTTGGAGACAGACCCGGAGATCGTCACGGTGCTGACGCCGCCGTTGGACGTGCTCTTGTTGGTGGTGACCGTCTTGCCCGAGCCGGACACCGCTGTGAAGCGCAGCTTCAGGGACGGGTCGTCAGCGGCCGCGACCTCGGTCGTGGTCAGTGTAGACGTCGTGTCAGTGGTAGTGAGCGTGGCATTGGCGCCGGCGTTCGAGGTCAGGCCAACGAAGGTCTTACCTGCCACAGTGGCGACACTGTCCTTATCCGCCGTCTGGGTGATCAGCGTACCAGCAACGAGGCCCGTGACGTTGTTGTCGAGGCCAGTGACGCCGGCATAGGTGCCGGTGACGTTGCCGCCGTTCGGGGTGACCGACGTGCTGTTGCTGGTCACGACGTCGGTGGTGATGATTTGACCAAACGCCCCAGGAGCAGGGCCGGTCTTGGCGGTCTGCGTGTTGGCCGTGGTCGTCGTCGTGCTGTTGGCCACAACCGTCGAGGTGCCTTGCGACGCCAGGGTGACGTTGCCGGTGGCGAGGCCCGGGTTGGTGAAAGTCACGCCTCCCACCGCCGAGATATTCGTATCGCCGAGCAGACTGTTGAGGCTGTTGTTGGCCACCGTCGCCGTGCCGCCCACCGTAGTGTTGGTCGTGTTAAGCGTGGTGACATTCTTGATGGTGACAGTGTCGCCCGTCTTGGTGACGGAGTTGACGTTGGTGTTGTCGTCGTTGACCGCCAGGTTGCGGGCCGAGGTGGCGGTGAGACCACCGCGCAACTTGCCGTCGTTGACGATGTCGATGTTGCCGTCGGCGATCGCCGTCAGGGCCACGCCGGTCTGGTCGCCCAGGGTCGTGGTAGAAGCGATTTTGACGTTGATCGCGCCGCCAGAGGCCGAACGATCGATGTCCTGGGTCGTGGAGGCCGGCTCACCCAGCGGCTGGGCGAAGGTCTGGACGCCCTTACCGACGTCCTCCGTTGTTTCCAGCCTGGTGTTCCCGATCACCGCGCCCTTGAGGTCGGCGGTGATGTTGCCCGAACTGAAGGCTTGCAGGACGCCCGGCGTCGCGCCGCCCGCCCCCGAGATGTTGCCGAAGATATTGAGAATGACGTCGCCGCCGGTGTCCTTGACAACCTGGGTTTGAACCTGGGTGAGCATCGGACCGGTCTTGTCAAAGGTCGACTTGGTCTCGGTCGACTGATCCAGGTTGCCGACAGTCGCATCGATGACCAGGGCGCCAATACGGCCCACGCTGTCAACCTTGACGTTGCCGCCGGTGTTGATCGCGCTGGGGTTTGTGCCGAGGACGTGAACGCCCGTCGAAACGACGGCAGTCGTCGTCGTCAGCGCCAGGTTGACGTCCTTGGAAATGTTGGTCTCGGTCTGCAGGCTGTTGACGGTGAGCGCCTTGCCGGTCACGTCCTCAAAAGTCTTGGTAACATTATCAACCTTGGTCTGCGCCGCGCCGTTGAGCGTGATAGCGCCCTGAAGACCCGAGACCGTGGCGTTGATGCCGATACCCTGGATGCTGACCGGGGCCGGAGCCGCCGTCACGCCGATGGTGCCCGAGTTGGTGAAATCAACCTTCGCGCCATTGGTCGTCGTGGTCTTGTTGACGGTGTTTTCAATCGTCGTGGTCTGAGTTTTGTTAATCGTCGTGGTGGTGAAGTTGTTGAAGCCCGCGCCATTGGCGTTGGTCGTGATGGCGACTGACGAGAGGCCTTTGGTTACGCCGGTGGTGGCGGTGTTGGTGCCCTGCGCCACAGCGCCGGCGTTGTTAAAGGTGACAACACCACCGTCGGTGTGCAGAGCCAGATTGCCTGCGCTGCCGAGGAAGGCGTTGGCGGCGGCGCCGTTCGAGCCACCCTGAATGCCGCCCGTGGCCACATTGAAGTTCAGCGCCGCGTTGTTGCCCTTGGCGTTGACCGTGGTGGTGTCCGTTTTCACCGCGCCGGAAACGACGCCCAGGTCAGTGGTGGTGGTCGTGACGACATCACCCGCCTGAACGGTGGTCGCTCCGATCTTGCCAGTCGCGGCAATGGTGAAATCAGCCGCATCCTTGCTGCGGACAGACACCGAAGACGGAATGAAGTTGGTGAGCGCCAGGCCCGTTTTGGCGTCAACGCCCGCGGCAACGCTGTGACCGACATCACCCGCGATGGTCACGGTGGCCGCGCCGCCGGAATTGGTGGAGACAGAAGTGTCGACGTTGCCGACCTTGCTCTTGGTAACGATCGGCGTGGCCGCGAAGGTGTTGAAGGTGATCGCGCCAGAGACCTTGGTGCCCGCCGCAGTGGTCAGGACGCCATTGCCGATCACATCCGTGACCGTCAGGGTGCCACCCGTACCAGCGGCCGTACCGTTGATCTGGCCGCCGGTCGCGATGTTGACCGTGGCGGAACCGCCGACGTCGTCGATCAATACGTTGCCGTTGACTTCATTATTGTTGGTAAACGATACGATGTTGCCGGGAGCCTTCTGGTCGCCAACGATGGTGACCGCGGCGGTGTTCGCGACAGCGAAGTTGTCCGTCTTGGCGCCCGTGTCTTGCTTTCCGATCACGCCGTTGTTCACGAACGTGACGGCGTCCTTGAACTGCGGGGCCAGGACCTTGATCGCGGTGCCGTCGAGGTCGATGCCGTTGCCGCCGCCCGGGGCGCTGGCGCCGCCGTTGATCGTGAGAGTGATGCTGCCCGCCGGGACCGTGACGATCTTGGCGTTGATCTCTGACGCCTGGTCCGTGTCCGCCTGATCGCCGTCGCAGACGATTGTCGACACGGCGATAACGCACGCGGCGTTAGCGTCGTTGACGCCGAGCGTCAGGGAGGCCAGGCCGGCGAGGCCGGCCAGGCCCGAGGTGGCCAGCATCAAATTGCGCTTGTTAGTCGGTGTCATTATCCCCTCCGGTACACACCATGCGGCCACAGCGAGGGGTGCACACCACCCCCAGCACGGCGCTTCAGTAGAGTCAGCTACCGGAAGCGGGCTATAACCCACATCCCCTGTTTTGGGTATATGCATCGCTTTTTTTGCAATCAAGGCCAGCTTTTTCAGGGTCGTACTGCCGACGGAGCTGCGGTGGCGGCAGCGGCGGCATCTAACCCGTCTTGTGTATACGGGCGATTTTGTATGTTTAGTTGTCCGGCGTACAGTTGATCGTCAACATTGTAGAGGAAAAGGTTACCTTTAATTCGGGGGCTGGAGCAATGATTGAGTTACTAGACCTTTCTACGCTTCTTTGATTTGCACGGGACTTTGACATTGTTGGGCCGCAAATCTGAACAAATACCGGCGATTTCCTACAACAGGTGGCGCCTTCCTGCCGCATTGTCCGCTTGAGAGCCCCACCCTTCGCCTGGTTTTCAGGAGGAGGGGATTGAGCAATGGGCCGCTGGTGCGTCGAATCCGCAACAATCGCCTGACGCGCGAACCGGCGGCTGTCTGGTTAATCCCTGGGCTGAAGAGGCGCGGCCGCGGCAGAGTCGCCCTAGACGTCCAGATTCCAGGCCCGGCCGGCCCCGCGGACGGCCAGGACCTTCGCGTTGAAGGCCGACCAGTCATCGTTTGCGGCGATCGGGGCCCATATCGCCTCCACCTCATCGATCAGCATCGTTTCGGGCCCGGCGCGGCCGAAGTAGGAATCGGCCAGCCGCTCGGGCCTCTCGGGCTCGCGCGCGAGAATCAGGTCTGAGAAGGCGCGGCCCTCCTCCCCGGCGTAGATCGCGGCCCGGGGCGAGAGCGCCGCCCGCCCCACCGACGCGGGGCCGCAGAACCAGTCAAAGAAGAAGGGCTCCCAGCCGAGCCCCTCGCCGCCGGCCGCCAAGGCCTTGAAGGCGGCGCTGACCAGGGTCGCGTCCGCCTCGGCGCCCTGCGGCTTGACCCCCAGCCGGCGAAGCATGGCCGCCACCAGCTCCCGGACATAGGCCGTCTCGAACCCGTTCAGGATTTCTATAAGCTCGTCCTGCCCGGCCACGGGGGTCAGCGAGGCGGCGAGCTGCCTCAGGTTCCAGAAGGCGGCGTCCGGTTGGCGACCGAAGGCGTAGAGGCCGCTGTGGTCAAAATAGGCGGCGGTGAACGCCGGGTCGCTGCGCGGCAGAAAGCGCCAGGGCCCGTAATCAAAACTCTCTCCGGTGATGTTCATATTGTCGGTGTTGAGCACCCCGTGCACGAATCCCGCCGCCATCCAGCGCGCGGTCAGGGCCGCCGTGCGATCGACCGCGGCCGCCAGCAACCCCGCTGCCCCCTGGCGGTCCGGGTGATAGGCCTCCAGGGCGTGGCCGATCAGGATTTCTAAAAGATCGGGCCGCTCGATATAGGCCAGTCGCTGAAAGGTCCCGAAGCGGATATGGCTGTGGGACAGCCGGGTCAGGACGGCGGACCTGGTTGGGCTCGGCTCATCGCCGCGCGTCAGCGATTCCCCCGTCTCGATCAGGGAGAAGGCGCGGGAGGTGGGAACGCCCAGGGCCTCCAGCATCTCGGCCGCCAGAACCTCGCGCACCCCGCCCTTGAGGGTCAGCCGGCCGTCGGCGGTGCGCGACCAGGGGGTCTTGCCCGAACCCTTGGCGCCCAGGTCCAGCAGCCGGTCCGTCCCGGCCTCGCGCAGCTGGGCGTAGAGAAAGCCGCGGCCATCGCCCAGATCGGGGTTGTAGGTGCGGAACTGATGGCCGTGATAACGCATGGCCAGGGGCTGCGGCTGGTTCCGCGGCAAGGGTTTGAAGCGGGCGAAGGCGTCCAGCCACTCCAGATCGGTCAAGCCGTCCAGGCCGACGCTCGCCGCCGCGCGGTCATTGCGGAAGCAAAGGGTCTGTTCGGGAAAGGCGGCTGGCGTCACCGGGTCGGCGAACTCCGGACCTAGGGCGGCGAACCTGGGATCGGCGCGGTAAAGGGCGCCGGCCGGCATCAGGACGGATCCGGGGCCGGCTTTTGCGGCCGGGCGGCGGCGATGAGCACGGCGGCCCCGGCCAGCGCCGAGATCAGCGATCCGCCCAGGACGCCCAGCTTCACCGCGTCGATCAGCTCCGGATGGTTAGGGAAGGCCAGCAGGGCGATGAACAGGCTCATGGTGAATCCCACGCCGCATAACAGCGACACGCCATAGACCTGAAGCCAGCTGGCGCCGGCCGGGCGTTCGGCCCAACCGAACTTCGCGGCCAGCCAGCAGCAGGCCAGGACGCCGATCTGCTTGCCGAAAAACAGTCCGGCCGCGACGCCGAGGGGCGCGGGTCCGCTCAAGGCCTCAGGCGCGATCTTCCCCAGGCTGACGCCGGCGTTGGCGAACCCGAAGATTGGCAGGACCAGGAAGGCGACGAAGGGCTGCAGCCTGTGTTCCAGGATGTGCAGGGGCGAATCCGCCGCCTCCGGCGTGCCGGGCGTGCGCTTGACCGGAATGGTCAGGGCGGCGGCGACCCCGGCTATGGTGGGATGGATCCCCGACCGGTCCATGAACCACCAAAGGCCGGCGGCGAGGATCAGATAGGGCCAAAGCCGCATGACGTGCAGGCGGTTCAGGACCACCATGATCACCAGCATCAGCCCCGCGCCCAACAGGGCCACCAGGTCGAGGCCGTCGGTATAGAAGACGGCGATGATCAGGATCGCGCCCAGGTCGTCGAGAACAGCGAGCGCCGTCAGAAACACCTTCAGGGAGACCGGGACCCGGGATCCGAGCAGCGAGAGGACGCCAAGCGCGAAAGCGATGTCCGTCGCCGAGGGAATCGCCCAGCCCCGCAGGGTCTCCGGCGAGGTGATATTGATGCCGACAAAGATCAGCGCCGGCGCGATCATGCCGCCAAGCGCCGCCAGGCCCGGCAAGGCCCGCCTGGGCCAGGTCGACAGCTCCCCGTCGACGATCTCGCGTTTGATCTCCAGCCCGACCAGCAGGAAGAAGAGGGCCATCAGCCCGTCGTTCACCCAGTGCTCCAGACTGCTGCCGCCCAAGGGAAAGAGCAGCATCGCGTGGTAGCCGCCGGCCAGGGGCGAATTGGCGATCGCCATGGCGAGGACGGCCGCGCCCATCAGCACCACGCCGGCCGCCGATTCGCTTCGGATAAAGCTGCGCAGGGCCGAGGGCGGCCGGGAAGACGCGGACATAGCGCCTTATTAGCCCATCAACGGGCCCCGTCGACTTGAATCCCGAAGGTTGGGTCCGTGAGCCGCAAAACTAGTCAGGTTGACCTAAGCGTCAACTTTTGGGGCGCGGGAGAGAACACTGTTCGCAAAGCGGAGTCTGTCGCATTTCGGCTACAGTCTTGGAAAAAGCGGCCGGAATGACGCGACGTAAACCTTGCTCGTAAAGCAAACCGCGCGTCCCCTGCAGCTAAGACGCGCCAAACGCGGCGAGTCCCAAAAATTTAAGAGACGTGGCGATAAAGGCCGCGCAACACAAACGGGAGATACCATGCGCTTTAAACACCTTCTGCGCGGCGCTGCGTCCGCCATGGTCCTTGCTGGCTTCGCCGGCGCCGGACAGGCCCTCGCCCAGGAACAGGACGAAGTGACCACCTTCGATGAACTGGTGGTCACCGCCCAAAAGCGCGAACAGCGCCTGCAGGACGTGCCGATCGTGGTCACCGTCGTCACCGAACAGCTCCTGGAAGACGCCGGCGTCAAGGACATCCGCGATCTCTCCATCCTCGCGCCGGGCCTGACGGTCACCGCGACCTCCTCCGAGGCAAGCGTAACCGCCCGGATCCGCGGCATCGGCACGGTCGGCGACAACCCCGGCCTGGAATCCTCGGTCGGCGTCGTCATCGACGGCGTCTACCGGCCACGTAACGGCGTCGGCTTTGGCGACCTGGGCAACGTCTCGCGCATAGAAGTCCTGAAGGGCCCGCAGGGCACACTTTTCGGCAAGAACACCTCGGCCGGCGTGATCAGCGTGATCACCAAGGAGCCTTCCTTCGAGCCAGGCGCCGAGCTTGAACTGACCGGCGGCAATTTCAACGCCTTCGGCGGCTCGGTGAACCTTACCGGCCCGATCATCGCCGACAAGCTGGCCGGCAGCCTGTTCGCCGCCGCCCGCAGCCGGGACGGATTCCTGGATGTCCAAACACTGAACACGCCAGGGGCCCCCACCGAAGCCAACGACCAAAGCTATTTCACCGTCCGCGGCCAGCTTCTGGCCCTGCCGAACGATCGGTTCTCGGGCCGGATCATCGCCGACTATTCCGAGCGTGATGAAAGCTGCTGCGCCGCCCCTTCGATCTTCTACGGCGGCTCGACGGCGACCAACCACCGCGGCTTCTTGCTGAACAACACCCGCCCAGGGGCGCTGGATCTCACCGCGACCGAGTTCAACCGCGTGGCCTACGCCAATCGGCCCTATGTGCAGCAGCTGGACGACATGGGGATCTCGGGCGAGTTTAACTACGACATCAACGACGATGTCCGCCTGACCTCGATCTCGGCCTATCGCAAGTTCCAGACCGTCACCGGCAGCGACACCGACTACTCCGCCGCCGACGTCTTCTACGTCCCCGGAGACGGGTCGAACGGCAGCGAAACCACGCAGCTGTCGCAGGAATTCCGTCTGGCCGGTGAACGCGGGCAGCTCAACTGGCTGCTCGGTTTCTTCGGCGCCAAGGAAGAGTTCGATGGTCAGGCCGTGCTGAGCTACGGCTCAGACTTCTACGCCTTCTGGGATGCGAGGGTGCTGGGGAACTTCCCCGCGACGACCTTTGGCTCTCCCGCCGGAGCCCAGCATGCGCCGGGCGTCGCGCGGATCGACAACCACGCCCAGGAAAGCACCACCTTCGCCGTCTTCACCAACAACGACTATGCGGTGAACGACGCCCTGACCCTGACGCTGGGCCTTCGCTACACCAGCGAAGAGAAGGAACTGGTCAGCAATTTCAGGACCTTCAGCGAATCCTGCCGGCGGGCCGAGTCCGCCCCGGCGGGCGCATCGCCGGCGCTCGTCGCCGTGGTTCGCGGCCAATGCGTGCCGTTCATGAACGCCGACTTCGACGCCATCAGCGGAAACACCCAGACCCTGGACGAAGACGAAGGATCAGGGACCCTCAAGGCCGCCTATCGCTTCAATGAAGACATCATGGCCTATGTGTCGGCTTCGCGCGGCTACAAGGCGGGCGGCTTCAACTTCGACCGGGAGAGCATCCAGTGCGCGCCGGACGGAACGCCGTTCGTCGCCACCTTCCCCGCCCAGCCGACCGGCCAGCCCTTCGTTGGGGCCTCGCCGCTTCCCACCCACAGCGGCTGTCCGCTGCGGGCCGGCGCCGGCGGCCAAGTGTTGAACACGGGCCGCCCCGGGCTCAGCCACGAGGCCGACCGCGACACCGGCTTTGCGCCAGAAATCGTCGACGCCTTCGAAATCGGCGCAAAGACGACGCTGTTCGACAACAACCTGCTCGTCAACGTGGCCTACTTCAATCAGGAGTACACGGACTTCCAGCTCAACACCTTCGACGGCCTGCAGTTCGTGGTGGTGACGATCCCGGAAGTGACCTCCAAGGGTGTCGACGCCGATTTCCTGTGGAACACGCCCATCGCCGGCCTGTCCATTCAGGGCGGCGCGACCTGGGCCGATACCGTGATCGGCAGCTATGAGCCGACCGATTTCCCGAATTTTGCCGACTACGGTCCGGTATCGCACCTACAGAACCAGAACCTTAGCTTCGCGCCCGAGTTCACCGCTTCGCTGGCGGCCACCTTCGAGACGGAGATCAGCGACAGCCTGATCTTCCGCGCCAACTTCGCGGCCAAATACAACGGCGACTACAACACCGGTTCGGACCTGAACGTGGTCAAGCACCAGGAAGCCTACACGGTGGTCAACGGCCGTCTCGGCATCGGCGCGCCGGACGACAAGTGGCGGATCGAATTGTGGGCCCAGAACCTGTTCGAGGAGGACTATCTGCAGGTCGGGTTCAACGGCCCGCTGCAGGTGACCACCAACGCCCAGCAGACCTTTGGCCAGGACCCGGGCGTGGTGAACAACCCGACCAGCGTCCACTACGGCTTCCTGGGCGCGCCGCGGACCTTCGGGATCACCCTGCGCAGCAAGCTGTAACGCCAAGAGCTAATGGGGGAATGACTGGGGCGCCCGGAGCAATCCGGACGCCCCTTTTTCTTGCCTACTCCGCGGCCTGCTTCGGCGTGTAGCCGAGCACCGCCTTGACCTCGAGGAATTCGGCGAAGGCGTGGTCGCCCCATTCGCGGCCGTTGCCGCTCATCTTGAAGCCGCCGAAGGGGGCCATCAGGTCGCCGCCGCCGCCGTTGATCGACACCTGGCCGGCGCGCAGGCGCGAGGCCGTCTCGCGCACCTTGGCCTGGTCGGCGCCCCAGATGTAGGCCGCCAGCCCGTATTCGGTGTCATTGCCGATGGCGATCGCCTGATCGAGGCTGTCGTAGCCCAGGATCGCCACCACGGGGCCGAAAATCTCTTCCTTGGCGATGGTCATGTCGTTGGTGACATTGGCGAACACCGTCGGCTTCACATAGTAGCCCACATCCAGACCCTCGGGCTTGCCGGGGCCGCCGGCCACCAGGGTCGCGCCCTCCTCGATGCCCTTCTTGATCAGGCCCTGAATCTTGTTCCACTGGGTCTCGGAGACCACCGGGCCGATGTGGGCGTTGCCATTGGGATCGCCGACCGTTGTGGCCTCGGCCGCAGCCCGCGAGGCCTCGATCGCCTCGCCCATGCGGCCCGCCGGGACCAGCATGCGGGTGGGCGCATTGCAGGACTGGCCGGAGTTGTTCATCACCTGGCGGACGCCCGCGGTGACGCCTTTTGCGAAGGTCTCGTCGTCCAGGATGATGTTGGGGCTCTTGCCACCCAGCTCCTGATGGACGCGCTTGACCGTCGGGGCGGCCGCCTTGGCCACCTCGATACCGGCGCGGGTCGAGCCGGTGAACGACACCATGTCGACGTCCGGATGGCTCGAAAGCGCCGCGCCCACCGTGGGCCCATCGCCGTTGATCAGGTTGAACACGCCCTTGGGCACGCCCGCCGCATCCATCACCTCGGCGAAGATCTGGGCGGAGAAGGGGGCGATTTCCGAGGGTTTGAGCACCATCGTGCACCCGACGGCCAGGGCCGGCGCCACCTTGCAGGCGATCTGGTTCAGCGGCCAGTTCCAGGGGGTGATGAAGGCGCAGACGCCGATCGGCTCCTTGATGATCCGGGTCGGTCCCCGGTCGTGCTCGAATTCGTAGGATTTCAGGACTTCGATGGCGGTGGAAAGGTGGCCCATACCGATCGGCGCCTGGGCCCGCTGCGCGAGGTTCACGGGCGCGCCCATCTCCTCGGTCACCGCCGCCGCGATATCGCCAAAGCGCTTCTGATATTCGGCGACGATCGCCTGCAATAGCTCGATCCGCTCCTGGCGGCTGGTGCGCGAGAAGCTCTCGAAAGCCTTGCGCGCCGCGGCCACGGCGCGATCGACGTCGGCCTGGGCGCCGAGCGCGATGCGGCCCGCGACCGCCTCCGTCGCCGGGTTGATGACATCGAGCGTCTTGAGCTGCACGGGATCGACCCAGGCTCCGTCGATGTAGAATTTCAGATAGTCGCGCATGCCGCTCTCCTGGATCGCCTCTAAGGTCGCCTCTTGGCGTTGGCGGGGAATATGGCGGATCGACCGGCCCAGCGGAAGACCGCGCTTGCGGCTTTGCGCGGGCGCCGCTAATCGAGGGCAGGACTTCAAGCACTCACAAGGGCGCGCCCATGGTTGCCATCGCCATCATTCTCGGTTTCGTCGCCATCGTCGCGGCCCTGAACCTGATCGAATTCGGCCGGGTCGACTAAGCCTTCGCCCCAAAAGCGCACGACCGATTCCTTTTCATCCGGTTTGACAGTCGCGCCCTGGCGCGATTGGAAGGACCTATGATCGGCAGTCAGCCATGAGCCGGGGCGCAGCCCTCGTCACCGGAGGCGCAAGGCGTATCGGCCGCGCACTCTGCCTCGCCGCCGCCCAGGCGGGCTATGACGTCGCCATCCACCAGCGCGAGGCCACCCCGGACGGGGACTCTCTCGTAAACGAAATCAAGGGTTTAGGCCGACAGGCCGCCTTGGTTGCCGGCGATCTCTCCGAGGGACACGCCGGCCGGCTGCTCGGCGCCGCGACCAACGCTCTGGGGCCCGTCACCCTCCTCGTCAACAACGCCTCACTGTTCGAGGACGACACGCTGGAGAGCCTCTCGACCGGGTCCTTTGACGCCCACATGGCCACAAATCTCAAGGCGCCGGTGTTCCTCATGCACGCCTTCGCCAAGGCCTTGCCCAAAGACCGCGAGGGTCTGATCGTCAACATCGTCGACCAGCGGGTCTCGCGCCCCAATCCGCGGTTCTTCAGCTACGCCCTGTCGAAAGCGGCCCTGTGGAGCGCGACCGTCACCGCCGCCCAGGCGCTCGCCCCGCGCATCCGGGTGAACGCGATCGGGCCTGGGCCCACCCTCGCGTCGGTCCACCAGGCGCCCGGCGAATTCGAGGCCGAGGCCGCCGCCACGCCGCTGGAAAAATCGGTCTCTCCCGGCGACATCGCCGCCGCCCTTTCCTATCTGATTGAGGCCCGGTCGGTGACCGGTCAGCTGCTGCTGGTCGACGGCGGCCAGCATCTATCCTGGAAGACCCCGGACATTGTGGGACCGTAAGCATGGCCGATCCGATCCCCTTCCCGCCCCTGGACGCGCCGAGCGGCGACAAGCCGAAGCTGACGGCCGCGACGGTCTTTGTGCGGGCCATGCGCATTCAGGCCGAGATCGGCATCCACGACCATGAATACGGCCGCAGCCAGCCCCTGATCGTTGACGTGGAAATGCAGATCGACGCCGCTGGCTTCGACAACATCCACGACACGGTCAACTACGAACAGATCCTCAGCAAAGCCCGCGCCGTCGCCGCCGAAGGCCACACGAAGCTGGTGGAGGCCTATGCCGAGCGCCTGGCCCGCGCCTGTATGGAAGATCCCCGCGCCCGCCGCGTCCGGGTCCGGGTCGAAAAGCCAGAGGCCCTGGCCCCCCACGCCGACGCCGCCGGCGTCGAGGTCGTGCTGGAGCGGGCGTGATCTACGCGGCGCGGCCCAGGCCCTGGGCGCGCCTTGTCGAATGGCGGCTGGCGGACGGCGCCCTATCCAGCGGCGCGAGACGCCACGCCCTTCGGGACCTGCGCGCGGTGCGGATCACGAGGGGCGATGGCCGCTATCAGGCCGACGCCCTGATGGCCCGCCTTTCCTTCCGCACCGGGGCCGTGGTCCTGTCGTCCCTCACCTTTCGCGAACGCTTCGCCGCCACCGACCAGGCGCCGGAGCTGGCCGCGTTCCTGCGCGCCGCCCTGGGAGAGGCGGCCACGCTTGCGCCTTCCGCCCGCTACGAGACCGGCAAGCCCCTGATCCCAGGCCTCTTCCTCGGCGCCGCGGCCATCCTGGCGGCCGGCGTTCTGCTGGTGATGCTGGCGACGGTGGCGGCAGGCTCCTACGCGCTTGGCCTAGAACTCGCCGCGCGCCTTTCCTTCGCCCTGGCCTTGATGCTGGCCGCCTGGCCGTGGGTTGGGGGCCTGGGGGTGCGCCGGTTCGATCCGGCCTCTATCCCGCCAGCCTTACTCTCCTGAACCGCTTGCGCTTCGAAGGCGCCGCGAAGGGCCCTCCCCCCTCCGCGAACGGCCGCCAGCGCAGGTACCAGACGATGGCCGGCCCCACGACCGGTGTCTTGAGCAGCGGCCGGACGAACAGCGGCCTCGTCTTGAGGAAACAGGCCACCGCCACGATCCAAAACACCGTCGTCGGCCAGCCCGGCACAAAGATGCCGATCGTCCCCACGGCCAGCCCCGCAAGGCCGATACCATCAAGAATCCAGCGGGCGGCAGGGTGGAGGCGTCTGATCACGCCGCCATGTAGCGACGAATGCTCAATTACCCCAAGCCCTCAGCCACCGCGTTGAGCCGCGCATAGGCGCCGCCCTTGGCCACCAGGTCGGCGTGGCGGCCTTCTTCGACAATGCGGCCCTGGTCGAATACCAGGATGCGGTCGGCGGCGCGGATGGTGGAAAGGCGGTGGGCGATGACGATGGTGGTGCGCCCGGCCATCAGCTCGTGGGTCGCCTCCTGGACCTTCTTCTCGGTCTCGACATCGAGGGATGAGGTCGCCTCGTCCAGCACCAGGATCGGGGCGTCGGCCAGGAAGGCGCGGGCGATCGCCACCCGCTGCCGCTCACCGCCGGAAAGCTTCACCCCCCGCTCGCCCACCAGGGTGTCATAGGCCTTGGGCAGCACGGCGATGAACTCATGGGCCCGCGCCCGCTTGGCGGCCAGCGCGATCTCGTCGGCCGTGGCGTCGGGCCTCGCATAGGCGATGTTCTCGGCGATGGAGCGGTGGAAGAGGGCCGGATCTTGCGGCACCACGGCGATGGCGCGGCGCAGGCTCCCTTGCCTCACCTGGGCGATATCCTGGCCGTCGATGACGATCCGCCCGCCGTCCAGGTCATAGAGCCGCTGCAACAGCTTGACGAAGGTGGACTTCCCCGCCCCCGTCGGCCCCACCAGGGCGATGCGCTCGCCCGGCTTGATCCGCAGGGAGAACCCCTCGTAGAGCCTCCCCGCCTGGTTCGCATAGCCGAAGGAGACGTCCTCGAAGACGATCTCTCCGCTCTCGCCCGTGAAGTCGGGGGCTCCAGGCTCGTCCTGCAATTGCGGGTCCGTCGCCAGGAATTCGGCGACGTCGAGCACATCGTCGAAGCCGCGCTGCAGCCCCTGGGCCAGCTCGTTGAAGTTGCGCAGATAGCTCTGCATCAGCATGAAGGCGGTGATGGCGAAGGCGACATCGCCCGGCGTCGCCTGCCCCTGGCTCCAGCGCCAGACCAGCAGGGCGGTCAGCCCCGACTGCAGGGTCGCCTGCAGCAGGTTCGCGCCCATTCCGACGTTGTTGAACCGGTTCCAGGTCGTGCTCACCGCCCGTTGCCAGGCTGCCGCCGTCGCCGCGAACCGCGCCTCTTCGCGCGCCTCCGCCCCAAAGCTCTTGACCGTGGGATTGTTCGAAATGGCGTCGGCCAGGGCTCCGCCAAGCCGGGTGTCCAGCGCGTTGGATATCAGGTTCTTGGGCCGGATGTAGAACCGCAGGGCCGTCAGCTGCAGGGTGATGAAGGCGCCCACCACCACCGCCACGAAGAGGCCCACCAAGGGCCAGCGCAGGCCGATGGTGACGCAAAGCCCGCCCAGGATCAGGGTCGTGGGCATCAGGGACAGGACCACAGCGTCCGTCGCCGTATCAAAGCCCCACATGGCGCGGCTGACCTTGCGCACTGTTGATCCGGCAAAGGTCGAGGCGTGCCAGTCCGCCGAATATTGCTGCACCCGGGCAAAGCCGTCGTTGATCAGCCGCTCCATGCTGCGCGAGGTGAACTGGTTCATCAGCCGGTAGGCGCTCATCCGGAACAGGTAGAAGACGACATACAGGCCAGACAGCGTCGCCCAGGCGATCCAGGCGGTCCGCGGCGGTCCAGGCGATGACACCGCATCCACCAGGCCGCCGATCGCCCAGGGGATCATCAGCTCGCAGCTGGTGCTGGTCAGGAAGAAGCCGATCATGAACGCGAACCGGCGAGGCTGCGCCAGCCACCTCCGGCGCAGAAACCCGAACACCTGCCAGTTGGTCAGGAGCCGGTCCTTGCGGTCGTTGTCGTCTTCGTCGTCCACGGCCGATCCCAGGAAAAAAGCCGGTCTGGATATGGGGAGTCGTAGGGCGCCGTCACCCCCTTCCCTTCCGTCACCCCCGGACTTTTTCCGGGGGCCAGACGGTCCTCCGCTCAGTTTGCACATTCGCCGCCCGGCGGGCTGCGACAGACTCACAGCTTGGGCCCTCTCCCGGCCCCCGGAACAAGTCCGGGGGTGACGGATGGAAATGATGAGGGCATGAACGCCCCGATGACCGCCTCACCCGTCCTCCCGGACGCCGCCCCCACCAATTGGGTCGACCGCCACGCCCCGGCGGCGCTTCGGCCCTGGCTTAAGCTCGGACGCTTTGACCGGCCGGCGGGGATCTGGCTGTTGATGCTGCCGGGCTGGCAGGGGGTGGCCCTGGCGGACGCTTCCGAGAACCGCTGGCCTAGCCTCTATCTGCTGGCGGCCATCGCCCTGGGCGCGGCTCTGATGCGCGCCGCGGGCTGCGCCTACAACGACATCGTCGACAGGGATTTCGACGCGAAGGTCGCCCGCACCGCCGGGCGGCCCATCCCGTCGGGGCAGATCAGCGTCAAGCAGGCCTGGGCGGCCCTCATCGCCTGCTGCCTGGTCTCGTTCGGGATCCTGTTGACCCTGGGCCTGACCGCCATCCTCCTGGGCATTGGCTCGCTCGCCCTGGTCGCCGCATACCCCTTCATGAAGCGCATCACCTGGTGGCCCCAGGCCTGGCTGGGCCTGACCTTCAACTGGGGCGCCCTGCTGGGCTACGCCGCCGTCACCGGAAACGTCGGCTGGTCTGCCGTTCTGCTATACGCCTCCGGCCTGTTCTGGACGCTTGGCTACGACACCATCTACGCCGTGCAGGACATCGAGGACGACGCCCTCGCCGGGGTCAAATCCTCCGCCCGGCGGCTGGGAACCGCCACCCCGGCGGCCGTGCTCGCCTTCTACGCCATCGCCTTCGGGCTTGCCTGCGCCGCCGCCTGGAGGGCGGGCCTTGGCCCCCTGTTTCTGCCCTTTGCCGGCCTTTTCGCCGCGCACCTGTCGTTCCAGGCCAAGGGGCTTTCCCTGACCGACCCGGCGGGCGCCCTGAAGCGCTTCAAGTCCAACCGGGACGCGGGCCTGATCCTCTTCGCGGGGCTTGTCGCGGGCCTTTGGCCGGGCGCTTCCGGCGCCTTCTCATGATCGCCGACCGAGAGGCCTTCATCCTCGCCAATACAAAGCTATCCGCCCCGCCTCACACGCCGGAGCTCGTCCTCCACCTCGCCGACGAGATCACCCCAATCTGGCGGCTGACAGAGGAGGAACTGGGAGAGATCGGCCTGCCGCCCCCCTTCTGGGCCTTCGCCTGGGCCGGCGGCCAGGCCCTGGCGCGCTACATCCTGGATAATCGGGAGATCGTGGCGGGCAAGCGGGTCATCGACTTCGCCTCGGGCTCGGGCATCGTCGCGGTCGCCGCCATGATGGCGGGCGCCGCCCATGTGCTGGCCGCCGACGTCGACGACTTCTGCGGCGCGGCGGCGCGGGTCAACGCCAAGGCCAACGGCGTCCTGGTCGACTTCACGGCCGAAGACTTGCTCGACGGCCCCCCGCCCGCCGTGGACGTCATCCTGGCCGGGGACATCTGCTACGAAAAGCCCCTGGCCGAGCGGGTCATGGCCTGGCTGAAAGCCGCCCGCGCCCAGGGAACCACCGTCCTAATCGGCGATCCCGGCCGCACCTATTTCCCCAAGAACGGCCTCGAAAGGCTCGCGGAATACCAGGTCGCCACCACCCGCGAGCTGGAGGACATGGAGGTCAAGAAGACCGGGGTCTGGACTCTGCCGGACTGACTGGCTAGAAGAACAAATACGGAACACGGAGGGACAGTCATGCGCCAGGACGGCAAGATCGACTATGTGGAGTTTCCCGGCGGCGACCTGGCGGCCAGCAAGCGGTTCTATGGCGAGGCCTTCGGTTGGGCCTTCATCGATTACGGCCCGGAATACTCCGCCTTCGACGAGGGGTTGGAGGGCGGGTTTGATCAGAACACCGACGCCAAGAAGACCCTGGTGATCCTCTATGCCCAGAATCTGGAGGCCATGGCCGAACGGATCAAAATGGCCGGCGGGACCATCACCCAGGAGATCTACAGCTTCCCGGGCGGGCGGCGCTTCCATTTCCGCGATCCGGCCGGCAACGATCTTGCGGTCTGGTCGGACCAGGGCCTGTAGTCGCCGAACTGTCACGAAACTGACCTAAGGCCGTCCCATGGCGGCCGACCGATCCTGCGGGTCCTGCAGCATGTGCTGCAAGTTGATGGGCATATCCGAGCTGGACAAGGCGCCGGGCGTCTGGTGCCCGAACTTCAAACGCGGCGGCGGTTGCGCGATCTATCACGACCGCCCCACCGAGTGCCGGACCTTCGAGTGCGAGTGGCTGCGTGAACCGCGCTGGCCGGACGACTGGCGGCCCGACCGCTCAAAGTTCGTCATGTTCACCGAGGAGGGCGGCAAGCGCCTGAAAATCGTGGTGGATGAAGGCGCCCCGGGGGCATGGCTGTCTGAGCCCTATTACAGCCGGCTCAAGCGCATGTCGCAGAAGGTCCACGAGGGCCAGAGGCTGATCATCTGCATCGGCCAGAGGCGGATCGTAGTCTTCCCGGAGACGGATATCGACCTGGGAGTCCTTCTCGACAGCGACAAGATCATCTCCGGTTATGATGACGCCGGTGTTCCATACGCCCGCGTCCTCAGCCAGAATGAGGCGCATGAAGCGCGATGACGTCCACGCCCTGATCACCTCCTTCCCTGAGGTCGAGGAAGGGATGAGCTACGGCAAGCCCGCCTATAAGGCCTTCGGCAAGTTCTTCACCCGCATCCGCAAAACAGACGATAGCGTGGTCATAGGCTGCGTGCCGATCGACGAGCGCGAAATGCTCTGCGAACTGGACCCCGACACCTTCCATTTCACGGCGCACTATAAGGACTATCCCTTCGTCCTGGCCCGCATGGCCTCGGTCGAGCCGGACCAGCTTCGCTCCTTCCTGACCAGGCAATGGCGCAAGAACGCGCCCAAGACCTGGCTGAAAAAACACGACGCGGCAGGGTAAACCTCCGGGAGCAAAATCTTAATCTTGCCCGTCATGCGGGAATGTATCAGCGTGCCGCCTTCCGCCGAGGGAGGGGTCCATGCCGTTCACGCCGCCGTTCTATCCCATCGTTTTCCTGCGCGGCTTCGCGGCCGGCGACAAGGATGTCCGCGATGCGGTCAACCAGGTGTTCCAGGGCTTCGAGATCGGCTCAACCCGCCGGCGGCAGGACACCGGCGCGGCGGCGCGCAGCCCGGCGTTTTTCGAGTCGGTGGTGGGACGGATGATGGCCGACCACGATTATGAGATGAATTTTCGCGACGGCGATTACGGCTACAATCGCGACAAGAAGGTCTCTCAGCAGTCCATCTGGGTGCACCGCTACTACGACGCCGCTGACGGCGAGTTCGGCTCGGGCAAGAAGCCGGCCATGGAGCAGTACGCCATCGGTCTGCGCGAAACGATCCTGCGCATCCGTGACAAGCTGTGCGGCGACGACGCGGCGTTGCGCAAGGCGTTCAAGGTTCACCTGGTGGCCCACTCGATGGGCGGGCTGGTGGCGCGCTGCTATCTGCAGAACATCTGCCGCCTGGGGACCGGCGACGCCAAGATCGACAAGAGGCTGGAATTGAAGGCGGCCGGCGTTGACCCGCTGGTCGACCGGTTTTTCACCTATGGCACGCCACACAACGGCATCGAGTTCCGCAACATCAACGTCCCCAACCTCTCCGGCGAAATGGCCTTCCTCGAGGCAGGGGTCTTCAACCGCACCCGGATGCGGGAATATCTGAAACCGGCCAAGGCCGACCCGGTCAACTCGCTCTCCGGGGCCTTCCCAGCCAACAGGACCTTCTGCCTGATCGGCACGGCCTATCGCGACTACGACATCGAGATTTCCAAGCTCGCGTCCGGCGGGCCGGGGGACGGCTTGGTGATGTGCGAGAACGCCTACACCCTCGGCTCGCCCCGCGCCTTCGTGCGCCGGGCCCACGGCGGCCCCTATGGCATCGTCAATTCCGAAGAAGGCTATCAGAACCTGCGCCGCTTCCTGTTCGGGGACTGGCGCGCGGACCTCAGCCTGGAGATCACCGAGGCCCGCCTGCCCGACGCCGTCGTCAAGGCGCTGAAGCCCGGCGACAAGGTCGAAGGCGACTACCTGCTGGACGTCATCGTCGGCATCCGCGGCGAACAGGTGCCGCTGCACGAGCGGCGCGTCTCCACCGAGTCGGCGGTCATCTTTCCCCAGACCTTTACCTACAAGGACAAGAATCCGATCCTGAAGCCCAAGGGCGAGGACGCCAGCTACAGCCGTATCGCCTCCCTGTTCCTGATGTCGAAGGCCAGCGCCGTGACCCCACCGGGCGTCTCTGGCCCCATGGTGTTCTTCGCCCGCCTGGCCATGGAGGCGCCGGAGATGCGCTACAAGGGCGAGGGGTGGGGACCGTTCAACGACAAGACCCTGACCGGCTTCAAGGTGCTGAACGACACCTTCCAGGTGGAGCTTGACGGCCAGAAGTTTCTGGCCGATCCGGCGGGCGACGCTTTGCGCTATGGGGTGAATTCGGTCGATGGTCAGGCGACCCCGCACACGCTTGCTCTCAAGGCGCAGGCTGATGGGTCGTTTGCCGGCGAGATCCCCTTCGGCCCGGCGCCGGGCGTCGCGCTGAAGTCGGGCGAGGTCCGGGGCAAGCTGGTGATCAGCATCTGCCACTGCCCGCACGGGTGACAGCCGCCGCGGCCCGGCATAGATGGAGCCATGGCCTATCGCTCGCTGCGCGACTTCCTGGAAAAGCTCGACAAGGCGGGCGAGCTTGTGCGGGTTTCGGAACCGGTCTCCACGGTCCTGGAAATGACCGAGATCTGCGATCGCCTGGTGCGAACCGGCGGGCCCGCGGTTCTCTTCGAAAAGCCCATCCGGGCGGACGGGACGATCAGCGACATCCCGTGCCTCGCCAACCTGTTCGGCACCGTCAAACGCGTCGCCATGGGCGTCACCCTGGAGGGCAAGGAGCGCACGACCGCGAAGGACCTTCGTGAGGTCGGCGAACTGCTGGCCTTTTTGCGCCAGCCCGAACCGCCGCGCGGGGTGGGTGAAGCGCTGGAAATGCTGCCCATCCTCAAGACCGTCATGGGCATGAAACCCAAGACTGTCACCAAGGCGCCCGTGCAGGAGGTGGTCCTCACCGGCGACCAGATCGACCTGGCCAAACTGCCGGTTCAGACCTGCTGGCCGGGGGACGCGGGCCCCCTGATCACCTGGCCCCTGGTGGTCACCAAGGGGCCGGGCGGGTCGAAGGAAGACGACTACAACCTTGGCATCTACCGCATGCAGGTGATCGGCAAGGATCGCTGCATCATGCGCTGGCTGGCGCATCGGGGCGGGGCGCAGCACTACGCCCGGCATAAGGGCGCTGGAAGGCGCGAGCCGCTTCCCGCCTGCGCGGTCCTGGGCGCCGATCCCGGGACCATACTGGCGGCGGTGACGCCGGTGCCCGACACCCTTTCCGAATACCAGTTCGCGGGCCTTTTGCGCGGCGCCAAGGCGGAGCTGGTCAAGGCCAAAACCGTGCCTCTGCTGGTCCCGTCCGAGGCGGAAATCGTGCTCGAAGGCCATGTTCTGCTCGACGAGTACGAGGACGAAGGCCCCTTCGGCGACCACACCGGCTATTACAATTCGGTGGAGCGTTTCCCGGTCTTCCAGGTGACCGCCATCACCATGCGCAAGAAGCCGATCTACCTGACCACCTACACCGGCCGGCCGCCCGATGAGCCATCAGTGCTAGGCGAAGCTCTGAACGAGGTGTTCATCCCCCTGTTCCAGCAGCAGTTCCCGGAGATCGTCGATTTCTGGCTGCCGCCGGAAGGATGCAGCTACCGCATCGCCGTGGTGTCGATGAAGAAGCGCTACCCTGGCCACGCCAAGCGGGTGATGATGGGCGTCTGGAGCTACCTTCGCCAGTTCATGTACACCAAGTGGGTGATCGTCGTGGACGACGACATCGACGCGAGGTCCTGGAAGGACGTCATGTGGGCGATCTCCACCCGCATGGATCCGGCCCGCGACATCACGGTGATCGAGGGAACGCCCATAGACTATCTGGATTTCGCCAGCCCCGAGAGCGGCCTTGGCTCCAAGATCGGCCTGGACGCCACCAACAAGCTGCCCCCCGAAACCCACCGCGAATGGGGCGAGAAGATCGCCATGGATCCTGACGTGGTGAGGTCCGTCACGGAAAAATGGGCCAAGCTCGGCCTTGCTTAGGCCTTTGCTCAAGGCTCGAGCCTGCCTATAGCCACGGGCCATGAGCGAAGACCTGCTGCAAGATATCCTGGCCGCCGCCAAGCGCGCCGGCGCCGACGCCGCCGAAGCCGTCATCGCCGAGCGGCAGGCGCTGTCTGTCGGTGTGCGCCTGGGTGAGCTGGAGGAAGTTGAACGCGAGGAATCGCGGGACCTGGGCCTTCGGGTCTTCGTCGGCCAGCGCCAGGCGGCGGTTTCCGCTTCCGACCTTTCCGCCGACGGCCGCGCGCGGCTGGTGGAGCGTTGCGTGGCTATGGCGAGGCTCGCGCCCGAGGACAAATACGCCGGCCTCGCGCCCCAGGACCGGCTGGCCAAGGGGCCCTTCCCCGATCTGCAACTTCACGACCCGGTCGAGCCCTCGGCCGAACAGCTCGAAGCGCGCGCCATGGCCATCGAAGACGCGGCCCGTTCCGTCGCCGGCGTAACCAATTCCGAAGGCGGCTCGGCCTCCTGGGCCACCAGCCGCTGGCTCACCGCGACCAGCGGCGGGTTTGCCGCGCCGCATGAGGTGTCGAGTTTTTCCGCCTACGCTTCGGTGATCGCCGGTGACGGCGAAGGCATGGAACGGTCCGGCGAAGGCCGCACCGTCCGCTGGCAGGCGGACCTCCCCGACGTCGAAGCTTTGGGCAAGGAAGCAGGGCGCCGCGCGGTCGCCCAACTGGGCTCCAGGAAGATCGCCTCGACGACGGCGCCTGTGATCTTCGAAAACGACATCGCCTCGGGGCTGATCTCTCCGCTGATCGGGGCCATCGCCGGGCCCGCCGTGGCGCGGGGAAGCTCGTTCCTGAAAGACAAACTCGGCCAAAGCGTTTTCGCCAAGGCTGTGACGGTCACCGACGATCCGCACCGCCTGCGCGGCCTCGCCTCCCAGCCCTTCGACGACGAGGGCGTGGCCAATGCGGCGATGGACCTGATCAAGGACGGCGTCCTGACCACCTGGCTGCTCAATTCGGTCTCGGCCCGCCAGCTTGACCTCAAGTCCACGGGACACGCCCAGCGTCACCTGGCGGGCGCGCCCGGGGTTGGACCGACCAACGTCACCCTGCAGCCGGGGACGCGGGATCTCAAAGGCCTGATGGCGGATGCGAAAAAGGGCCTGCTGGTCACCTCGATGTTCGGGCCTTCGCTCAATCCCAACACCGGCGACTGGTCGGTGGGAGTCTCAGGGTTCTGGTTCGAAGGCGGGGAGATCGCCTACCCGGTCAATGAGATCACCGTCGCCGGCAACCTGATCGAGCTCTACCAGCGGATCGTTCCCGGCGCCGACCTGGAGTTCCGTTCCTCCACAAACACCCCGTCGCTGCTCATCGACGGCATCGCGATCGCGGGCCTATGAACCGCGACATCGCCCTCCTGACCGATGTGGTCGTCGAAGCCGGCAAACTGGCCGTCGCCATCCGGCGCAAGGGCCTGAAAGTCCGCAACAAGCCTGGCGGCTCGCCGGTGACCAATGGGGACACCGCGGTCAATGAGCTATTGCGCGAGCGGCTTTTGGGCGCGCGGCCCGACTACGGCTGGCAGTCGGAGGAGGACCCGGATGATCCGTCCCGCCTGACCACCGGGCGCGTCTTCGTCGTCGATCCGATCGACGGGACCTCGTCCTATATGAGCAGCCGGGACTATTGGGCGGTGAGCGTCGCTATCGTCGAAAACGGCCGTCCGATCAGCGGCGTGGTCTTCGCCCCGTCCATGGATCAGTTCTTCGAGGCGGCCGTGGGCGAGGGCGCGATGATGGACGGGCGGAGAATCCAGGTCACCGGCTGCCCGGCCGAGGAAGGCTGC
This sequence comes from Caulobacteraceae bacterium UBA5005, assembly GCA_002398405.1. Classification (GTDB taxonomy): domain Bacteria; phylum Pseudomonadota; class Alphaproteobacteria; order Caulobacterales; family Caulobacteraceae; genus UBA5005. The sequence continues at coordinate 7,924 of DGYN01000107.1, read as the reverse complement.
AACATCCTGGCCGACCCCAATCTTATCGCCCATCCGGAATGGCCGACCCCCTGGCCGAAGATGAACATCTCGCAGCGCAACTCTATCGCCTACCGCATGTGCCTGGTGGCCTCGGGCGAGTTCGACGCCTGTTTCGCGCCCTCCCCCAAGCACGACTGGGACCTGGCGGCGGGCGATTTGATCCTTCAGGAGGCAGGCGGCTTGTGCACTGACCACGCCGGCCGAATTTTCCAGTACAATACGCCTGATCCGGTGAAGCCCTCCCTTGTCTGCGCAGGCCCCGCCCTCCATCCTTTGCTCCTCGCCCGAGTCAGACACACAGAGCGCTAGAACCATGCCCCACTCGCAACTCTTGCATCTCGTTATCGGCGGCGAACTCAAGGACGTCGCCAGCATCGAGTTCCGCGACCTTGAGAAGGTCGACCTGGTCGGCGCCTATCCAAATTACGAAGAGGCGCACAAGGCCTGGAAGGCCAAGGCCCAGTCCACCGTCGACAACGCCCACATGCGCTATTTCATCATCCATGCGCACCGGCTTCTCGACCCGGAAACCGACGACCACCACCATTGAAATTCCCCTTCCCCGTCCACGGGGAAGGGGGACCATCGAAGATGGTGGAAGGGCCGCTGCCGACACGCCGGCGCCCAGACCAGCGCCCCCTCCGCCGCTATCGCGGTCCCCCTCCCCCGCTCCGCGAGGGAGGAGCTGTGCTTGACTTCGCCCCGCTGAAAGCCGACCCCAGGGCATGACTGTGTCGGGGCCCAGTGAGAAGGCGTCGCGCGCCGTGATCGGCCGCCTGGCGAAGACCTACCTCGCGCCCCATTGGCCGGGCCTTCTGCTGTGCTTCGTCCTGGCCGCGGGGGTGGCGGGATTGAACACCTGGTTCACGCTGACCCTGGATCCGGCCATCGACGGCTTGATCGTCGCCAAGAGCCCCAAGGCGATCTGGTATTTCCCTTTGCTCATCGCCGGGATCGGCGTTGGCCGCGCCGTGTTGCTGGCCATTCAACTGCGGCTCATAAACCGGATTGGTCACACTGTGGTGGGCGAGGTGCAGCTCGATCTCTTCAGCCGCCTGGTTAAGGCCGACCTTGGCCGACTGCAGGCCGCCCACTCGGGGCAACACGTCTCGTCCATGCTGTTCGACGCCAGCCTGGTGCGCGACGCCTCCACCCACGTGGCGGTCAACTATATCCAGCAGCTCCTGGTCCTGATCGGCATGTTCGTGGCCATGGCCAGGGTCGACATCGGCCTGACCCTCCTGGCCCTGGTCGGCGCCCCCTTCGCCTTCACGATCATCCGCAAGTATTCCAGGCGCACCCGCCGCGCGACCCAGAGTGTCATGGGCGAGACGTCAGCCCTCTCCAGCGTGATCCTGGAGGGCGTAAACGGGGTGAAGATCGTCAAGATGGAAGGCCGCGAGGACTATGAGCGGGCCCGCGTCGGCGACGTCGTCCGCCGCCGCCAGCACTTCCTGATCAAGGGCTCCAACGCCAAGGCCCTGGCTGGCCCCTTGACCGAGGTCATGATGACCTTCGTGATCGCGGGCATTCTCGCCTATGCTGGCTGGCTGGCCCTGCAGGACCGCATGGATGCGGGCAGCTTCACCAGCTTTCTCTTCGCCCTGATCACGGCATCGCAGGCCCTGCGCCAGCTCGGCGGCATGCAGACCACCCTTTCTGAAGGGACTGCCGCCGCGACACGCCTGTTCGCCACTCTCGATATTGAACCGGCCATTCAGGACGAAGAAGGCGCCAAGCCAATCAATCCCGGCCCCGGCGCCATCCGGCTTGAAGATGTCACCCTGGCCTACGGTCCCGGCGCGCCGGCCCTTTCCGGCGTCAGCCTCGAAGCCCAGCAGGGCAAGACCATCGCTCTGGTGGGCCCCTCCGGCGGTGGCAAGAGTTCAATCCTGAACCTCATCCCACGCTTCTATGACGTCACCTCAGGCGCGGTGACCATCGACGGCCAGGACGTGCGGAACGTGACCCTCCGTTCCTTGCGCGAGCGTATCGCCCTGGTGACTCAGGAGCCCTTCCTGTTCGACGATACCGTCCGGGCCAATATCGCCTACGCCAAACCCAACGCCACCGACGACGAGATCGAGGCGGCGGCCAAGGCGGCGGCGGCGCATGAGTTCATCACCGCCTTCCCGGACGGCTATAAGGCGCCGGTCGGAGAGGCCGGAACACGGCTTTCCGGTGGCCAGAGACAGCGTATCGCCATCGCCCGCGCCTTTCTCAAGAACGCTCCCATCCTCCTGCTGGATGAGGCGACCAGCGCGCTGGACACCGAAAGCGAGGCCCAGGTCCAGGTCGCACTGGAGCGGCTGATGGCCGGCCGCACCACCATCATGATCGCCCACCGCCTCTCCACCGTGCGCCATGCCGACCAGATTTTCGTCATCGACCAGGGCCGTATCGTCGAGACCGGAACCCACGCCGCCCTGATCCGCAAGAAGGGCCTCTACGCCCGCCTTGCCGCCGCCCAGAACCTCGACCTCGCGCCCGGGACGGCTGGATGAAGAAATTCGCCCGTCATCCGCGGATGGTCCGCCTGGGATCGGCCCTGTTCTCCCTCTATCTGCGCATCGTCTATCTCACCCAGCGCTGGACCATCGAGGGGCTGGACCACGCCCGTTCAGTTTGGGCGGACAGGTCCAACGGCGCCCTTCTGCTGCTCTGGCACCAGGACATCCCCATGGCCGCCAAGACCTGGCGTCCGCGCGAGGAGGCCCAAGCCATGCGGGTCCTGATTTCCCGCTCCACGGACGGGGAGTTCATTACCCAGGTGATGGATGACTTCGGCTATGAAGCCATCCGCGGCTCGCGCCGGCGGGAAAACTCGGTCGGCGACAAGGGTGGCGCGGCGGCGCTGCGCGACCTCGTCAAATGGGTGAGAGACGGCGGCGCGGCGGCGATCACGCCGGACGGGCCAAAAGGGCCGCCCCGGATCATGGGCGAGGGCCCGGCCACGGCGGCGAGGCTATCTGGCGCTCCCGTGCTGATGGCCGGCATGGCCTGTAAGCCCTGCTTCCGCATCCGGTCTTGGGACCGCACCGTCTTCCCCCTGCCTTTCGGCAAGGCCGCCATAGTCTATCATCCGGTGCTTTATGCGAGCCGGGGGGATGACATCGCCGTCCTCACCAAGGACTGGACCGACAAGCTGAACGCCATGACCGCCCGCGCCGAGGCCCTGGTGGCATGAGCCGGCCGCTGGCTCTTTCGATCTACGGCGCCGCCATGGGCCTGTTCGAAGGCGTGGCGCCCACCCTCCTCAAGCGCCGAGCCAGACGCGGCAAGGAGGACCCCGCGCGGATCGGCGAGCGCCTGGGACGCGCTTCAGCGCCGCGGCCGGAGGGCCCACTCGTCTGGCTGCACGGGGTCAGCGTCGGCGAAAGCGCCTCCCTCCTGCCCCTGGTCGAGCGGATCCGCCAGGAGAGGCCCGACATCGCGCTTCTGGTGACCTCGGGCACGATCACCTCGGCCGCCCTGCTAAAAAAGCGCCTGCCACAAGGGGTTATCCACCAGTTCGTCCCCATTGACGGCCCAAAGGCGGTGGCGCGGTTCTTCGACCACTGGCGGCCGAGCCTGGGCATCTTCGCCGAGAGCGAGCTTTGGCCCAACCTTCTCCTCGCCGCCCGCGGAAAGGGATGCCGCATGGCCCTCGTGTCGGCGCGCATTACCGGCCACACCGCCAAGGCCTGGGCCAAGCGGCGGGCCATCGCGCAGGTCCTCCTGGGCAGTTTCGATCTCATCCTGCCGCAGGACGACGCCTCGGCCCAGCGCCTGCGCGACCTCGGCGCGGCCCCGGGGCCCGAGCTCAATCTCAAATACGCCGCCGCCCCCCTGCCCGCCGATCCGGCTGAACTTGGCCGGCTGCGGATGATCGCGGCGGGGCGCAAGCTCGTTCTGGCGGCCAGCACCCATCCGGGCGATGAGATGCTGATCGCCGACGCCTGCCCCAAGGGACCCATGCTGGTCATCGCCCCCCGCCATCCCAGCCGGGGCCGTGATATCGCAGAGGCCCTGGCCGCCAGGGGCCGCACGGTGGGCCGCCGCGCTGCGGGCGAGCAGCTTTCCAACAGCGCCGACATCTACGTCGCCGACACGCTTGGCGAGCTTGGCCTGTTCTACCGGCTGGCCGATGTGGTGGTCATGGGCGGGGCGTTTTCGCCCGGCATCGGCGGCCATAATCCGCTGGAGCCCGCCAGGCTCGGCAAGGCGGTGATCAGCGGGTCCAGCGCCTTCAACTTCAACGATGTCTACCGCGACCTTGAGCAGGTGGATGCGACCCTGATCGCCGAACCGGACGCCCTTTCCTCCGCCATAGCCGCCCTGCTGGCGGACCCCGCCACGGCCAAGGCCATGGCCGCCGCCGCCGAGACCTATGCCCAAAGCCACGCCGCCGCCTTCGAGGCGGGCTGGGCCCTGATTCGCGAGCTGCTGCCGTGAAGCTTCCGACCCCCCGCTGGTGGTATGCCAGGCCCGGCGCGCACCTGCCGGTCTTCCAGTTCGCCCTAACGCCGTTTTCCTGGATCTGGGCCCTGGCCACCGCCCGCCGCATCGCCAAGGGCGTCCCTGTCGATCCCGGCGCGCCGGTGATCTGCGTCGGCAACCTCACAGTCGGTGGGGCGGGCAAGACGCCGGTGGCGCGGGAACTGACCCTCCGCCTGCGCCGGGACGGCATTGACGCCCATGTGCTGTCGCGGGGCCACGGCGGCAAGCTCAAGGGGCCCGTCAAGGTCGACCCTCACCTTCACACCGCGGCCGAGGTGGGCGACGAGCCGCTGATGCTGGCGCGGGACTTCCCCGTTTTTATCTCGCCCGACCGGCCGTCGGGGGCGGCGGCGGCCATAGCGGCGGGGGCTCAGGTCATCGTCATGGATGACGGCCACCAGAATCCATCCCTGAAAAAGGCGCTTTCCCTGATCGTCGTCGATGGGGAGACGCGGGACGGCGAATGGCCGTTCGGCGACGGCTGGGTGATACCGGCGGGCCCGATGCGCGAGCCCCTGGCCAAGGGCCTGGCCCGCGCCGACGCGGTCGTGCTGCTGCTTCCCCACGAGGTGCGCGAGGCCGACCCCAAGCTCCTGGCCCTGTTTGTCGCCAAGCCGGTGCTGATCGCCAGGTTGGAGCCCGCCGCCCCGCCGCCGCCTGGCCCGCTGGTCGCCTTCGCCGGCGTCGGCAAGCCCTGGAAGGTCGAGCGGGCGCTGAAGGCCGCAGGCGCCGAAGTGGTGGAGTTCGTCCCCTTCCCCGACCACGGCGCCTATACGGAAAAGACCCTGCAACAGCTGCAGATCCGGGCGCGCCTGGCGAGCGCAACCCTGGTGACAACCGAGAAGGACTGGGCGCGCCTGAACCCGGAATGGCGCGAGCGGGTCAAACCTTGGCCGGTCCGCGCGAGGTTTGAGGACGAGGAGCGGATAGACGCCCTCCTGGCGGGCCTTAAGCTCCGGCCTTGACCGCGAAGTCCCAGGCGACCTTGCCCAGCGCCGGAACTCGTTCAGCCATGGCGGCGGCCTGGGGATGGTTTGCGGTGCCATCGCGCACCCGGCCGATGATCCCCTGAATGATCCCCGCCGAACGGAACAGGTTGTAGGCGAAGTACCAGTCGAGGCTCGGCAGGCCGTCGCGGCCGGTCAGGCGGCAGTATTCGGAGACCATTTCCTCGATGGTCGGGATGCCCTGAGCCTGCTTGTCCTCGACGGTGGCGAGCGCCCCGTTGATCCAGTTCATCAGGAAATAGGTGAAGTCGGCCAGGGGATTGCCGAGCGTCGAAAGCTCCCAGTCCAGCACGGCGGCGACGCGAGGCTCCGTGGCGTGCAGGACCATGTTGTCGAGGCGGTAGTCGCCATGGACGATGGAGGTCTGGTCATCGGCCGGCATGGTCGCGGGCAGCCACTCGATCAGCCGGTCGATCTCGGTGATCTTCTGGGTCTCAGAGGCCTGGTACTGCTTGGTCCAGCGGCTGATCTGGCGGGCGAAATAGTTGCCGGGCTTGCCGTAGTCGGCAAGGCCGACGGCCACGTAGTCGGTGTTGTGCAGGTCGGCCAGGGTCTTGAGCTGCGCCATGTGGATCGGACGGCGGTCGGCCGGCGCGTACTGCGGCAGGGTCTGGTCCCAGAGGATGCGCCCCTCCACCATCTCCATGACGTAGAACATGGTGCCGATGACGCCCTCGTCCTCACAGAGCCCGTAGGGCCGCGCCACCGGGAAACCGGTGGGGTGCAGGGCGGATATCAGTTTGAACTCGCGGTCGACCGCGTGGGCCGACGGCAGGAGCTTGCCCGGCGGCTTGCGGCGCAGGACGTATTTCTGGTTGGGCGTGATCAGCTGATAGGTCGGGTTCGACTGGCCGCCCTTGAACTGGCGGACCTCCAGGGGACCGCCATAGCCCTCGACATTGGCCTGCATCCAACGGGCGAGATTCGCCTCGTTGAAGCGATGCGATTCGGCCACCTCCTTGGTGCCCGTATTGAGCTTTTCGCGTTCCTGCTCAGCGCTCAGGGCTTCGGACATGAACTTAAGCGACTCCGGTCAAACACTCGTTTGAACGCCTTTAGCGGGTCAGGGCGCGCCAGCCAATATCGCGCCGGTAAAAACCCCCCGGCCAGTCGATGGCGCCGGCCGCGGCATAGGCCCGGTCGCGGGCTTCGCTTAGCGTCGCGCCGAGCGCGCAGACGTTCAGCACCCGGCCGCCGTTGGCGCGCAGCGTCCCGTCGGGATCGCGCGCGGTGCCCGCGTGGAAGACGACGACATCTTCGCCAAAATCGGCTTCAGCGCCCTTGATGATGGAGCCGCCCAGCGGGCTTTCCGGATAGCCGTCCGCCGCCAGCACCACGCAGATCGCCGCCTCGCCACGCCATTCCGGCGGCGGCAGGCTCTCCAGCGTCCCTGCGGCGCAGGCCAGCAGATAAGGGACGATGTCACTCGCCAGCCGCAGCATCAGCACCTGGCACTCGGGATCGCCAAAACGGGCGTTGTATTCCACCAGCCGAGGCGAGCCGTCCTCGATCATCAGGCCCGCGTAAAGGACGCCGCAGAGGGGCGACCCTTCCTCAGCCATTCCCTTGACTGTCTGGGCGATCATCCAGTCCTCGGCCTTGCGGGTCACCTGCGGGGTGACGACCGGCGCCGGACTGTAGGTCCCCATGCCGCCGGTGTTGGGGCCCAGGTCTCCGTCGTAGGCGCGCTTATGGTCCTGGGCGATGCCGAAGGTCACGGCCGTCTTACCGTCGGTCAGGGCGAAGAGAGACGCCTCCTCTCCGGTCATGAATTCCTCAATGACCACCCGCGCGCCTGCCGCGCCGAACCGGCCGCCCAGCATGTCGTCGATGGCCGCGGCGGCATCGGCCCTCGTCTCGGCGATGACCACGCCCTTGCCGGCGGCCAGACCGTCGGCCTTGATCACGAAGGGGGCCGTGAACTGATCGAGAAACGCCTTTGCGGCGGCCGCGTCGTCAAAGGTCCCGTGGCGGGCGGTCGGCAGGGCATGACGGACGGCGAAGTCCTTCAGGAAGGCCTTGGACGTCTCGATCCTCGCCGCCGACTGGCTATGACCGAAACAGGGAATGCCGGCGTCCTTCAGTGCATCCGCGAGACCGGCCTCAAGCGCCGACTCCGGCCCGACCACCACCAGGTCCGCCGCGATCTCCTTGGCCAGAGCCACCAGCGCCGGAACGTCCGTGACCTTCACCGGCCGGCATTCGCCCAGCTTGGCCATCCCGGGGTTGCCAGGCGCACAGACCAGGCGCTTGACCAGCGGCGAGGCCGCGATCTTCCAGGCCAGGGCATGCTCGCGCCCGCCTGATCCGACGAGGAGGATGTTCATGGGGGCGATGTCGCCGGAGTCAGGGTGAAGGTCAACGGGCGGGCGGCTCTTAATCCTCCACCGCAGGGCAGGGCTAACGCATGTGAGTCA
>DGYN01000089.1:44365-44551 GCA_002398405.1 Caulobacteraceae bacterium UBA5005 | reverse complement strand
CGGCGCGGCGCCGGGCCGCGGCCGGGCCGGACGGGGCGCGCCGGCTGAAGCGACAGGCGTAAGCGATGGCGGCGAGGACTAAGCACACCCTATGAGTCAGGACATTCTCATGCCGGCGCTTTCCCCCACCATGGAGGAAGGCGCGCTCGCGCGGTGGCATGTGAAGCCCGGCGACCAGGTCCGGTC
>DGYN01000089.1:41073-44113 GCA_002398405.1 Caulobacteraceae bacterium UBA5005 | reverse complement strand
GAGATCGAGACCGACAAGGCGACGATGGAAGTCGAAGCGGTCGACGAGGGTGAGATCGGCGAGCTTTTGGTCGAGGCTGGCGCCCAGAACGTCAAGGTCGGCACGCCGATCGCGCGGCTGAAGGGCGGCAATGGGGCCGAGGCCGCCCAGCCCGCGCCCAAGCCCGAGCCTGCATCCGCACCCCCGAAAGCGGCTGAGGCCCCCGAGAAACCCAAGGCCGAAGCGCCGGCGCCGCCGGCGGCCGCCAAGATCGCCGATCCGGAAATCCCCGCGGGGACCAAGCTGGTCAGCATCACCGTGCGCGACGCCCTGCGCGACGCCATGGCCGAGGAGATGCGGCGCGACCCAAAGGTCTTCCTGATGGGAGAGGAGGTCGCCCAGTACCAGGGGGCCTACAAGGTCTCGCGCGGGCTGCTGGAGGAATTCGGCGACAAGCGGGTGATCGATGCGCCGATCACCGAGCACGGCTTTACCGGCGCCGGCGTCGGCGCGGCCATGGCGGGCATGAAGCCGATCGTCGAATTCATGACCTGGAATTTCGCCATGCAGGCTATCGACCAGATCATCAACTCCGCCGCCAAGACCCGCTACATGTCCGGCGGCCAGCTGGAAGTGCCGATCGTGTTCCGCGGTCCCAACGGCGCGGCGGCCCGCGTCGCCGCCCAGCACAGCCAGGACTATTCGGCATGGTATGCCCATGTCCCGGGCCTGAAAGTCGTGGCGCCCTATGACGCGGCGGACGCCAAGGGCCTTTTGAAGGCGGCGATCCGCGATCCTAACCCCGTGGTCTTCCTCGAGCACGAAATGCTCTACGGGGTGGAATTCGACATTCCCGAGGGCGACCACGTCGTCCCGATCGGCAAGGCCAAGGTCCGCCGCGAAGGCAAGGATGTCACCTTCACCTGCCACAGCCGCATGGTGGGCCTGGCGCTCAAGGCCGCTGAGGAGCTGGCCAAGGAGGGAATTGAGGCCGAGGTCGTCGATCTTCGCACCCTGCGTCCCCTCGACCACGAGACGGTGCTCGCCAGCGTCAAGAAGACCCATCGCCTGGTCAGCATCGAGGAAGGCTGGGGCCCGATGGGCGTTGGCGCGGAAATCGTCGCCCAGGTGGTGGAACACGCCTTCGACTGGCTGGATGCGCCCCCGCTGCGGGTCCACCAGGAGGACGTGCCGCTGCCCTACGCCGCCAATCTCGAGGCCCTGGCCCTGCCGTCGGTCGACAAGATCATCAAGGCGGCCAAGGCGGTAAGCTACAAATGACCTGGCGGGCCGGTGGCTGTCACTGCGGGACGGTGCGGTTCGAAGTCGATATCGAGCCGGGCGTCACCACGGCGCGCGCCTGCACCTGTTCGATGTGCAGCAAGACCGGCTTCATCCACATCATCGCCTCGAAGAGCCGGTTCAAGATCACCTCCGGCGAAGACGCCCTGACCAGCTACAAATTCAACACCGGCGTCGCCAATCATCTGTTCTGCGCCAAGTGCGGAGTGAAGGGCTTTTACGTGCCGCGCTCCAACCCCGACGGCTGGTCGGTCAATGCCCGCTGCCTGGATGACGCCAGCGGCCTGGTGACCGTCGAGCCCTTCGACGGCGCGAACTGGGAACAGCAGCCGTCCCTGGCCCATCTGTCGGAGGAACACGCGTGACCGACATCCTCATGCCGGCCCTTTCGCCGACCATGGAGGAGGGCGTGCTGGCCAAGTGGCTGGTCAAGCCCGGCGACACGGTCGCGTCCGGCGACGTCATCGCCGAAATCGAAACCGACAAGGCGACCATGGAGGTCGAGGCCGTCGACGAGGGCGTGATCACCGCATTGCTGGTTCAGGCGGGTTCTGAAGGCGTGAAGGTTGGGACTGTGATCGCCCAGTTGGATGGCGCAACCGGGACCGCTCCCGCTCCGGCCAAGGCTGAACCGGCCGCGCCGCCGCCTGTCGTCGCTATCGAACCTGAACCCAAGCCGACGGTCGGCCTTCCGCCGTCACCCTCGGTCCGCAGGATCGCCGAGGAGAAGGGCCTGGACCTCACGACAGTCTCGGGCACCGGCAAGGAAGGCCGCGTCACCAAGGGCGACGCCCTGGCCGCCACAGGCAAGGGGGAACGCATCTTCGCCTCGCCAATCGCCCGCAGATTCGCCGCCCAGCGCGGGCTAGACCTTTCGCAGATCACCGGCAGCGGCCCCTCTGGCCGGATCATCGAGCGTGATCTCGAAGGCGTGCAGCAAGGCGCCCCGCCCGCCGTCTCGAAGGCCGCGACGGCCCAGCCCGCGACCTCAGCGCCGCCGGCCCAGGTCCCCTCGCTGGAGGAAATGGGCATTCCCGCCGGATCCTATGACCTTGTGCCGCTCAATAACGTGCAGCGGGTCGCCGCCAAGCGTCTGACCGAAGCGGCGCGGGATATCCCGACCTTCCCGCTGATCGTCGACCTGGAAATCGACGCCCTGCTGGAAGCCCGCAAGGCGATCAACGCCGTGCTGGAAAAGGACGGCGTAAAGGTTTCGGTCAACGACCTGGTCATCAAGGCCGCCGCCATGGCCTTGGCGCGCGAGCGGGCCACCAATGCCTCCTACACCCCGGACGGTATCGCCCTGCACAAGCATGCCGACATCTCCGTGGCGGTGGCGATCGAGGGCGGCCTGATCACCCCGATCATCCGTCAGGCGGAGCTGAAGAGCCTCTCGCAGATCGCGACGGAGATGAAGGATCTGGGGGCTCGGGCGAAGGCCCGGAAACTCAAGCCGGAGGAATTCCAGGGCGGCACCTTCTCAGTCTCGAACCTTGGCATGTTCGGCATCCGCGAGTTCGGCTCGATCATCAATCCGCCGCAGGGCGCGATCCTCTCGGTGGGCGCGGGCGAACAGCGGCCGGTGGTCAGGAACGGCCAGCTCGCCATCGCCACGGTGATGACCGTGACGCTGACCTGCGATCACCGCGTGGTCGACGGGGCGACCGGGGCCAAGTGGCTGCAGGCCTTCAAGACCATGATCGAACAGCCCGCGGCGATGCTCGCCTAGAACTTTTTGCCTCCCCCGTGACCGAAGGGA
>DGYN01000089.1:29229-40884 GCA_002398405.1 Caulobacteraceae bacterium UBA5005 | reverse complement strand
CCTCCCCCGTGACCGAAGGGAACGGCGGGAGGTAGTTAAGCGGCCTTCCCCAGCGCCAGTTCGGATTCGGCGATCCGCTGGATGGCGACGTAGTCCGTCTTACCCGTGCCCAGCACCGGGATTTCCGGCACCTTGATGATCTTGCGGGGCACGGCCAGTTCCGGCGCGCCCGTGGCCTGGGCGTGCTCCACCAGCTTGTCGGCCGTGGCGTCATAGCGGTCCGTGACCAGGATCAGCCGCTCGCCCTTCTTGGGATCGGGGACCGAGATCACCGCGTGGCGGGCGTCGGGCCAGACGTGGGCGGCCAGGCTTTCGGCGGCGGTCAGCGAGACCATTTCGCCGCCGATCTTGGCGAAGCGTTTCACCCGGCCAAGGATGGTGATCCAGTTATCGTCGGTCATCTCGACGACGTCGCCGGTGTCGTGCCAGCCGTCCACGGGCGGCTCCAGGTTGCCTTGCTCATCCAGATAGCCGGCCATGATGTTGGGGCCGCGGACCATCAGCTTGCCGCCGCGGGTGATTCCGTCCACGGGAACCACCTTGGCTTCCATGCCAGGCACAAGGCCGCCGACGGTGCCGCGGCGATTGTCGTCCGGTTTGTTGACCGCGATGACCGGCGAGGCTTCAGTGGCGCCATAGCCCTCGAGCACTGGCACCGGGCCGAACTTCTCGGCGATCAGGTCGTGGGTTTCGTCCCGCACTTTTTCGGCCCCGCAGACGATGAACTCCAGGTCCGCCATTTCGTCGCGTTTGGCGACGCGCGCGTACTGATTGAGGAAGGTGTCGGTGGCGAAGAGGATCGAGGCTTTGCAGTCCTTCAGGAGCGGGGGGATCTGTTTGGTGTGCAGCGGGGAGGGGTATTGGAAGACCTTCAAGCCGCGCAAAAGCGGAATGAGTACGCCGCCCACCAGGCCGAAGCAGTGGAACACCGGCAGCGGGTTGAACATCACCCAGTCGGGATCGAGGTCGATATGGGCGGCCACCTGATCGACGTTGGCCAGCAGGTTGGCCTGGGTCAGCAGAACGCCCCTGGGCGCGCCGAAGCTGCCGGACGTGAACAGGATCACTCCCGGGTCCGAGGCTTTGGTCGCCACCCGGAACGATTTGGGGGCGGCGCCCGCCGCCAGGGCGAAAAGCTTGTCGGCCAGGCCGATGCTTTCCTTGACGTCCTCCAGGTAGGTGATCTGGTAGGTTTCATCCAGGGCGTCGATGATGTCGTCCAGCTTGCCCTGCTCGATAAACCGGCGGGAGGTCAGCACCCGTTTGATGCCCGAAAGCTTGCAGGCGGCGCGCAGGTTGCGAAGGCCGGAGGTGAAGTTGAGCATCACCGGAACCCGGCCGATGCCGTGAAGGGCGTAGAAGGTGACCACCGCGGCCGAACTGGTGGGCAGCAACACCGCCACCCGTTCTCGCGGGCCGGTCATGGCGGCGATCTTGCGGCCCAGCGCAAAGGCGCCTCGGACAACATCGGTGTAGGTCAGCACCCGCCGTTCCTGATCCTCCAGGATCGCCTTTTTCGGGCCGTACCTCTCCTTCGCCGCCAGAAGCGAGTCGAAGATGCACATGTTGGCGGCTTGCGGGTCGTACGCTCTCGGCATTCCCTGGCCCGTGTCTTGTTCTTACTTATCGGCATTAGCTTAGGGCCGCCTTTGCAGGTTGAAAAGCTTCGTCACAAAGCGTGATCAGCGGGGCAAACTTTCAAATATCTCTCCAAGCCACTGTTTTTGAACCATATCACCCGAAAATAGGTAGGCTTCCGGGCTGCTGATCACAGCTTCGCGGCAGGCCGGAATCCGGCCGCAGGGGAGGTCCTGAGCGCCTTTCGTGATCACCGTCACCTTGGTCGCGACGCGACCCAGAGCCAGGGCGGAGAGGGTCTGGTCGCGAAGGGCGGCCTGCGCCTTGGACCAGGAGGAAGTCACCCCGCCCATGCGAAGATCGGGGTTGGCGACGGCCCAGGCTCCTAGCGCCCGGCGCCGGAGCGACAGCGCATCGGCGGGATCTGGGCGCTTCCACGCCTTGTTAGGACCAGGCTCGAAGGGGCCGCTGAGGATGAGGGCGGCGGGACGGTAGCCGCGTTGCACGGCCGCCAGGGCAGGGAAGGCCGCCGTGCCTGAGGCGATGACTGCGACGCGGCGTTTGGGGCGGACCACCTTGCGATGCAGGGCGACTAGCCCCCGGATGTCGGCTTCGAAGTCCGGAACGTGCGCCACATCGTCATGTCCGGCGTAATTGGCCGAGCCGCCTTCGCCGGCGCCCTCCAGAATCCAGACCGCGTAACCATCGTCGACCAGGGTCCTTGTGGTTTCGAACCAGAGCTCGGCGCTTTCGCCATGGCCGGTCAGGATGACGACGTCGGCGCGGGCCTCGCCCTGCGGGGCGGCGACGCCATAGCGCAGGGCGGGCTTTCCCTTGATCTCGATCGCGCCCCAGGCCCAGCCGGCGGGCGGCCAGAAGCGGTGCGCGAGGCCCGGCGGCAGGCGCGGGTCGGCGAACACAGCGCCCGTTTCCGCCGCGGGTTTACAGGCGGAAAGTCCGATCAGGAGGGCAAGGATCGCCGCGCGGTGCACGGCAACCAGTCTTGAAGGGCCAAAGCTTGCCCCGCAACACTTGATCGCGGCGGCGATTGAGACGATCTAGGGTTCATGGCCGTGGTCATCGATACTTTGGGCGCGCGGGCGCTGCGCCACCCGGAAAAGCGCAACAACCCGGACAGTCCCGTTCTTCGCAAGCCCGACTGGCTGCGGGTCCGCGCGCCGGGCTCGGCCGGCTATCTCGAAACCAAGCGCATCGTGAAGGAGCACGGCCTCACTACCGTCTGCGAAGAGGCCGCCTGTCCGAACATCGGCGAATGCTGGAGCGTGCGCCATGCCACCATGATGATCATGGGCGAGACCTGCACGAGGGCCTGTTCGTTTTGCAATGTTGCTACGGGCATACCGGGGCCGCTCGACCCCACCGAGCCGCAGCGCGTAGCCGATGCGGTGGCCAAGATGGGTCTGTCGCATGTGGTCATCACCTCGGTGGACCGCGATGATCTCTCCGATGGCGGCGCAGCCCATTTTGCCGCTGTGGTGTACGCAATCCGCGCCGCCGCGCCGGCGACCACCATCGAGATTCTGACCCCCGATTTCCTGCGGAAGGATGGGGCGGAGCGAGTGGTGATCGACTCCCGGCCCGACGTCTTCAACCACAACCTGGAAACCGTGCCGCGCCTCTATCTGAAGATCCGGCCGGGCGCCCGCTACTACCAGTCCCTGCGCCTGCTGGAGCGGGTCAAGGAGAGGGATCCCGGCGCCTTCACCAAGTCGGGCCTGATGGTGGGCCTCGGCGAGACCAAGGAAGAGGTCATGCAGGTGATGGACGACATGCGCGTCGCCGGTGTCGATTTCCTGACCATCGGCCAATATCTGCAACCGACCCGCAAGCACGCGGCCGTCGACCGCTTCGTGCCGCCGGAGGAGTTTCAGGCGCTGGAGACCATCGCGCGCTCGAAGGGCTTTCTAATGGTGTCAGCCAGTCCGCTGACCCGCTCTTCGCACCACGCCGGTGAGGACTTCGCGCGCCTCAAGGCCGCCCGGGCCGCGGCGGAGTAGGGCGGTTTGCACCTTCACCGCCTGACGAGGGTGCTGCCCTACGCCCCCGATGACCTGTTCCAACTGGTCGGCGATGTGGAACGTTATCCCGAATTCGTGCCCTGGGTCTCATCCATGCGGACCTGGAGTCTCCTGCGGGAGGGTGAGGTCAGCGTTCTCAGCGCCGAAGCAGGCGTCGGCTTTGCTTTCCTGCGAGAGAAATTCTCGACCCGGGTGCGCCGCGACCCCACGACGCGAACCGTGCGGGTCGATCTGATCTCCGGGCCGTTCAAGAAACTGATCAATGAGTGGCGTTTCGAGCCGCACCCGGAGGGGACCGAGGTACACTTCATGATCGACTTCGCCTTCAAGTCGCGCTTCCTCGATGCGATGCTTGAGGCCAATTTCGACCGGGCGGTGAACAGGCTGATCGGCTGTTTCGAGAAGCGGTCGGAGGCGCTTTACGGCCCTAGGAATTCACCCGTTCCCTGAGCATCTCCAGGGCCATCCGGGTCGCGGCCAGGCGGATGCCGTCGCGGTCGTCCTCTTCGAACAGCTCCAGGCGATGGACGATGCCGCCGTTGGCGCGGGCGGTGGCGAAATGCACCGTTCCCACAGGCTTCATGGGCGTTCCGCCGCCGGGGCCGGCGACGCCGGTAATGGCGACCGCGATATGGGCATTGGATTCGGCCAGCGCCGCCTCTGCCATCATCCGCGCCACGCTTTCGGATACGGCCCCCATGTCGGCGATGAGGTCCCCGGGAACGCCCAGCATCTCTTCCTTGGCCCGGTTGGAATAGGTGACGAAGCCGCGCTCGAAGACGTCGGACGATCCCGGGATGGCGGTCAGCGCCGCGGCGACCAGTCCGCCGGTGCAGCTTTCGGCGGTGACGATGCGCACCTTGCGTTCGCGGGCTTCGTCGATCAGCAGGCGCGCCAGGGCGTCTATCTCGAAAGGAAACATGACCCCTCCTATCACATGCGGGGTTGAGGAAAACGCTGCGCCGTAAGATGGTGCGCGGCCTGATAACAAAAAGACTTCGGGGGGAACGTGTCAGACGCAGCGGTAGCCATGCCTAAGGGTGCGAAGGGTTCATTCGCGCCGGTGATGTTCGGGGTCACGGTGTTCGCCAGTGCGGCCCTGATCTTCCTCGTCGAGCCGATGATCGCCAAGCTGGTGCTGCCGAGCCTGGGCGGATCGCCCATGGTGTGGAACACCTGCATGGCCTTTTTCCAGGCCGCGCTGCTGGTCGGCTATCTCTACGCCCACCTGCTGCAAAAGATCAGTTCCCTGAAGACCCAGGTGATCGTCCACGCCGTGGTCCTGATCGCCGCGGTCCTGATCCTGCCGATCAAGGAGGCCAAGGACTTCGGCTCCCCGGGCGACACCTCTCCGGGCCTTTGGTTGTTCGGGGTCATGGCCATCTGGATTGGCCCGGCCTTCGCCGCGCTTTCGGCGACCGCGCCGCTGGCCCAGGCCTGGTACGCCCGTGTGCGCCACGGGGAGTCTGACGCCTCCAACCCCTATGTCCTCTATGCGGCCAGCAACCTCGGCAGCCTGATCGCCCTGCTGGTCTATCCGACCCTGGTGGAGCCCTTCATGCCCCTGGCCTCGCAGCGCTGGCTGTGGAGCGGCGGCTATATCGTCTTTGTCCTTCTGATGCTGGCCACCGCCTTCTTCGCTTCAAAGGTCGCGGGGACCTCGCCGCCGCTGCAGGCCCCCAAGGTCGCCGAGGGCGAGAAGGCCGAGATCACCTGGAAGGACCGCCTGATCTGGATCGGCCTGGCCGCCGCGCCGTCCAGCCTGATGCTGGGGGTCACCACCCACATCACCACCGACATCGCCTCGACCCCGTTCCTGTGGGTCCTGCCGCTGGCGCTCTATCTGCTCACCTTCATCATGGCCTTCGCCAACCGGCCGCCGATCCCGATCTTCTACATCTTCGTCCTGCACGCCTTCTTCGCCCTGATGATGGCCTATGGCGTCGGGGTAAAGTGGAAATGGATCCTGCTGCAGGCCGGATTCCAGGTCCTGGGCTTCTTCATGACAGCCCTGATGTGCCACACCCAGCTTGCCGAACGGCGGCCTCATCCGGCGCGGTTGACCGAGTTCTATCTGCTGATGTCGTTCGGCGGGGTCTTGGGCGGGGCGTTCAACGCCTTCGTCGCGCCGGCGATCTTCAATGACGTCTGGGAATACCCTCTGGTGCTAGTGCTCGCCTGCCTGGCTCGGCCCTGGAACTGGGGCAAGATGGCGCTCTGGGAGTGGGGGCTGTTCGCCCTTAGCGCGGTCTGCGCCCTCAGCGTCTTGCTGGGCTTCACCTACGCCCAACAGGCGCCGGAGTTCGTGCGGATGCTGGTCTACGGCAACTGGATGACCTTTGTGATGATCGGCGCGGTGTTCGTCGCCTTCTTCCTGCGCGATCGGGGACTGGTTTTCGCGGTGCTGGTCGGGCTCATCCTGGTCTCGGCGGAGAGCATGGAGGGGCGTGAGAACCTCCTGAAGACCGACCGCAGCTTCTTCGGCGTCTTGAAGGTCACCAAGGTTCCGGTGCCCGGCTTCTCCAATGAGCTCCACGTCCTGGCCCACGGCACCACCCTGCACGGCGCCCAGGCGACAGAGCCGCACCTGGCGTGTGAGCCGCGGGTCTATTACGCCCCCAATACGCCGATCGGTCAGGTCTTCGCGATCAGCCGCGCGGCCAAGACCAACCTGACGGTCGGCGCCATCGGCATGGGGACGGGGTCGGTCGCCGGTTTCAACAAGGCAGGCGACGTGACCCGGTTCTTCGAGATCGACCAGGACGTGGTCGATATGTCGACCAATCCGAAGTACTTCAGCTACATCAACGGCTGCGCCCAGGGCAAAGTGGATACGGTGCTGGGCGACGCGCGCCTGAAGATGGAGCCGGAGCCGCGGGACAAGTACGACATCATCCTGGTGGACGCTTTCTCGTCGGACGCGGTTCCCGCGCACCTGCTGACCAAGCAGGCGATGCAGATGTACCTGACCAAGATCAAGCCGGACGGGGTGATCATCATGCACCTGTCCAACCGTCACCTGGACCTGATGGGCCCGGTCGCCGCGACGTCGAAGGCGGCGGGCGGCCTGGCGCTCGAGCAACGCTATCAGCCGCCGTTCGACGCGCTTCCCTATACCGACGCCGCCGAGCACGTGATCATCGTCGGCCGGACGGGCGAGGGCCTCAAGAACTTCGCCGCCGACCCGCGTTGGGCGCCGGCGCAGGAGAATGGCGCTCGGGTGTGGACCGACGACTACACCAACATCTTCGGGGCGATGCTGTCGTCGCTGAAGGGGAACTAGGCCGGGGTTTCGACGGTAGCGATCGCCTGGGCCGCCAGGCCTTCGCGGCGGCCGGTGAAGCCCATACCCTCGGTGGTGGTGGCCTTCACCGCCACCCGGCCGACGGGCAGGCCTAGAATGCCGGCGATGCGTTCGCACATGGCGTCGCGGTGCGGTTTGATCTTCGGCGCCTCGCAGATCAGGGTCACGTCGACGTTGAGGATGCGGCCACCGCGCCGGGCGATCAGGTCCGCGGCGTGGCGCAGGAAGACGTCCGAGGACGCGCCCTTCCATTGCGGATCGCTGGGCGGGAAGTGATCGCCGATATCGCCTTCGCCGATGGCGCCCAGCAAGGCGTCGGTGAGCGCATGGAGGCCCACGTCGGCGTCGGAGTGGCCGACGAGGCCGGCGTCGTGATTGATCTTCACCCCGCAGAGCCAGACCGAATCGCCGGGGCCAAAGCGGTGGGCGTCGAAGCCCTGGCCGGTGCGGGTGATTTTCGCGGTCAGGGCCTCGGCGATGGCGAAATCCTCCGGATGGGTAAGTTTCATGAGGCGGGGATCGCCGGGGGTGCGGACGACGCGGCCGCCGGAAGCTTCGACGACCTGGGCATCGTCGGTAGGCTCGCCTTCGAAGGCGGCGTAGGCGGCTTTCAGGGTTTCGAGACGGAAAGCCTGGGGGGTCTGGGCTCGCCAGAGGTTGTCGCGGGGCGTGGTGACGAGGCCGGTATCGATATCCCGCTTGAGGGTGTCGGAGACGGGGAGGGCGGGGACGGCGCCGTCGGCTGATTGCAGGGCGGTGAGCAGGGACTGGATGTGGGCGGCGGTGACGAAGGGGCGGGCGGCGTCGTGGATGAACACAACTTCAACCGCGGAGAGAACACTCAGGCCGGATTGGACGGAGGCGGCGCGGGTCTTGCCGCCTGTGGCGAAAATCACCGGGGGGAGGAGATCGCGGGCCATCGATTCGTCGCCGGGCCGCAGGACGACAACGACTTGCCTGGCGCCGGCGGCCATGAAGGCATCCACCGACCAGGCGAGGACTGCCTTGCCGCCGAGCAGGCGCCATTGCTTGGCGAGGCCTTCCCCGGCGCGGGTTCCGGAGCCGGCGGCGACGATGACGGCGGAAAATTCCATGACGCCGTAATGGGTTGCGTTTTGTTGAAAGTCCAGACTGGACGCGGCCGCAGCAATTGCCTAAAAAGACGCCAGTGGGGCTGACTAAGAAATGAGCAGTATTCTGCGTATCGGTTCTGTGGACGTGGGCGGCAGGGTCTGGCTGGCGCCGATGACGGGCGTCTCCGACCTGCCATGCCGGCTGGCAGCGGCCAAGCAGGGCGCGACCTATGTGGCCACAGAAATGGTCGCCGGGGCGGAACTGGCCAAGGGCAGGCCGGACGTGGTCCGCCGCGCCGCGATTGGCGAGGGTCTGCCGCTGATGGTGGTCCAGCTGGTCGGCCGCGACCCGCAATGGATCGGCGAGAGCGCCAGGATGGCCAAGGCGGCCGGCGCCCAGATCATCGACCTCAATTTCGGCTGTCCGGCCAAGGAAGTGACCGGGGCGGCCTGCGGCTCGGCCCTGATGCGCGACCTGGAGCTGGCGTCACGGATCGTCGGAGCGGCGGTGGACGCCGTGGATATCCCGGTGACGGTGAAGATGCGCCTGGGATGGGATGATGCTTCGAGGAACGCGCCGGATCTGGCGGCCCGCGCCCAGGCGCTGGGCGTCGCGGCGGTGACCGTGCACGGGCGGACCCGCTGCCAGTTCTACAAGGGCGAGGCGGACTGGGGCGCTGTCGCCGCGGTGAAGGATGCGGTTTCCATTCCCGTGATCGTCAATGGCGACATTGTTGATACGCCAAGCGCAAGAGCGGCCCTGAAACAATCGGGCGCCGATGCGGTGATGATCGGGCGCGGCGCCTATGGCCGCCCGTGGCTGGCGGCCAGGATCGAGGCCGAGCTGGCGGGCCGGGCGTTTGCCGAACCCGGCGTGGAAGCGCGCCTGGCCATCGTCCTGGATCATTTCCGGGCGAGCCTGGCGTTTTATGGCGAGCGCCTGGGCCTCAAGATGTTCAAGAAGCACCTGGGCCACTACGTCGAGGCCGCGCCCTGGCCGGCGGACGCCGCCGATCGCCGGGCCGCCAAGGCCAGGCTCTGCAGCCTGGATGAGCCGGCGGCCATCGAAACCGGCCTGACCGCCCTGTGGGCGTCTTACGCGGAAAGGCTGGCCGCATGAGCGAGCGCCCCAGGATCACCGCCGGAGCCGCTTCGGACGACGCCCTGCGCGCCGCCGCCTTCGACATGAGCCCCGAGCCCGCCCTGGTCATCGGCCCGGACGGCGCGCTCGCCGCCGCCAATGAAGCCGCCGAGGCCCTGTTCGGCCGGGGCTTGGGCCTGCTGGCGCGGGGCCGGATTCGCGACGCCCTGCCGACCGGATCCCACCTGGTGTCGCTCATCGACCGGGCCCTGGCCGAGGACGGCAAGGTCCGGGAGCGGGGGCTGGAGATCAATCTGTTCGGCCAGCATCCCTTTGAAGCCGATGGCTCGGCCGCGCCGCTCAGCGACGGATCGGTGCTGCTGACCCTGCATGTCCGGCAGGGGCCGCTGAATGAACGCACCGCCGAGAGCAGCGCGGGCCTGCGCTCGGTCATCGGCCTGGGACGGATGCTGGCCCATGAAATCAAGAACCCCCTGGCCGGGATCCGGGGCGCGGCGCAGCTGCTCAAGACGGGGGCCAAGGCCGAGGATGCGCCTCTGGCCCAGCTGATCGTCGATGAGACCGACCGGGTGCGCCGTCTGGTAGACCGCATGGAGGCCTTCAGCGACGACGCGGCGCCGGCCCGCGAGGGTATCAATATCCACCAGGTCCTGGACCGGGTTCGGGCGCTGGCCGTCAACGGCGTGGCCGACGGCCTGACCATGAAGGAAAGCTACGACCCGTCCCTGCCGCCGGCCTATGGCGACGAGGACCAGCTGATCCAGATCTTCCTCAACCTGGTGAAGAACGCCGCCGAGGCCGCCCATGCGCGCGGCGACGGACGCGGCGAGATTTCCATCGTCACGGCCTTCCGCCACGGGGTGAAGGTCAAGAGCGCCAGCGGCCAGATCATGCGCGGCGCGCCCCTGGAAGTGCGCATCATCGACAACGGACCGGGCGTCCCGGCCCACCTGCGCGACCACCTGTTCGAGCCCTTCGTCACCACCAAGAGCTTTGGCGCGGGCCTGGGCCTTGCCCTGGTCGCCAAGCTGGTCGCCGGCCATGGCGGCCTGATCGATTTCGACTCCGAACCTGGCCGCACGGCCTTCCGTGTCCTTCTGCCCATTGAGCCATGACCATGAGCGTTGAGCGCAAAATCCTGATCGCCGATGACGACGCCTCCATCCGGCTGGTGCTGAGCCAGGCCTTCTCGCGACTGGGTTATCAGGTCCGGGCCACGGGGAACGCCACCACGCTTTTGAAGTGGGTCACGGACGGGGAGGGGGACATCGTCGTCACCGACGTGATGATGCCGGACGAGAACGTGTTCGACGTCCTGCCGCGCATCCGAAAGGAACGGCCCAAGCTGCCGATCATCGTGATGAGCGCCCAGAACACCCTGCTCACCGCCGTCAACGCGGCCGACGCGGGGGCCTTTGAGTACGTCTCCAAGCCCTTCGACCTGGACGACATGACCGCGGCGGTGAAGCGCGCCCTGCTGAAGCCCGCCGACCAGGAGGCCGCCAAGGCCCAGGCCAGGGCCCTGCGCGACGAGCGCCTGCCGCTGATCGGCCGCTCAGCCCCGATGCAGGAGGTCTACCGCACGGTCGCCCGGCTGGTCGGCGCCGACCTGACGGTGCTGATCCTGGGGGAAAGCGGCACCGGCAAGGAACTGGTGGCGCGGGCCCTGCACGAGCTTGGCCGCCGCCGCGATGGCAAGTTCGTGGTCATAAACCTGGCGGCCACGCCCCGCGAACGGGTGGAGACCGAACTGTTCGGAGCCGGCGAGGGGCAGTCGGGCAAGCTGGCGGAGGCCGACGGCGGCACCCTGTTCCTGGACGAGATCGGCGACATGCCGCTGGACGCCCAGACACGCCTGTTGCGCATCATCGACGGCACCGAGACGGCGCTCAACCCCAAGACCGGGCGGCGGCCCAATGTGCGTGTCATCGCCGCCACCAACCGTGACCTGCGGGCCCTGATCCGCGAGGGGCTGTTCCGGGAGGACCTGTTCTTCCGCCTCAACGTCGCGCCGGTGCGCCTGCCGCCGCTGCGCGAGCGGACAGAGGATATCCCCGATCTGGCCCGAGCCTTCCTGCTGCGCGCCAATCGCGAGGGCCTGCCAGCCAAGACCATCGACCAGGGGGCGCTGGAGCGCCTCAAGTCGCATCCCTGGCCAGGGAACGTCCGCGAGCTGGAGAACCTGATCCGCCGCATCTGCGCCCTCTATGCGGAGGACCTGATCACCGCGCGGATCGTCGAGCGGGAACTGGCTGACCATTCGCCGCAGAAGGCCAATGGCGAGGGGCCGGTGACCCTGTCGACCCTGGTCGAGCGCCACCTGCAGTCCTATTTCGCCGTCCAGGCCGACGGCATTCCTCCGGCCGGGCTCTATGACCGGGTGCTGGAGGAGGTCGAGGCGCCGCTCATCCGGCTGACGTTGGGCGCAACGCGCGGCAACCAGGTGCGGGCGGCGGAGATCCTGGGCCTGAACCGCAACACCCTGCGCAAGAAGATCAACGACCTGGGCATCGAAGGCATGCGGCCTAAAAGGTAGCTACCTCCCCCGTGACCGAAGGG
>DGYN01000089.1:0-29053 GCA_002398405.1 Caulobacteraceae bacterium UBA5005 | reverse complement strand
ACGGCGGGAGGGGGACCGCGCCCACAGGGCGTGGTGGAGGGGGCGACCCCAGACACCGGTGCTTGCCGCCTGCCCCCTCCACCACGCTTCGCTGCGCTACGCGCGGTCCCCCTCCCGCCGCTTTGCGGGGGAGGTAGGGGCAAATGCGCCACATAGCTGTTGAAACCGGGACACACTGTCGCCTAGGCTCCCCTGATGAGTGAAGCGTCGCAAGCCGCGCCCGCGCTGAAGCTGCGGGCGGGGGTCAGGTTGACATATCTGTTCGGGATCGGGTTCACCGTGGCCGCGGGCCTGACCGCGGCGGCGGTTTGGCTGGCCTCGTCCGGCCGGCCGCTGCCGACGGTCTACGCCATCCTGGCCGTCAACGTCGTCCTGATCATCGGGCTAGCGACCCTGGCCGGATACCGGATCCGCGATCTCGTGCGGTCGGGGGACGTGGGCGCCAAGCTGCACCTGCGGTTCATGACCCTGTTCGCCTTGGCGGCCGTGGCGCCCGCGGTGGTGGTGGCCTTTTTCTTCGGCATCCTGGTCAACCAAGGGGTCGACAGCTGGTTCTCAACCAGGGTCCAGACGGTGGTCGAAAGTCACGCCACGGTGGCCAACGACCTGGTTGCCGCCGAAACCAAGCGGCTGAGCGAGGCCCTGGTCCCGCCGACCAACTATCTGAATGAGCTGATGAAGGGCCGCAGGCCCACGGGCGGGGAGCTGGAAGGCCGGCTTCGCGAGATGCTCGACAACACCGACTTCCGCGCCATCTATCTGCTGGATCGGGCCGGGCGAATCATGGGGCAGGCCGAGGCCGCCGCCGCTCCCACCCTGGTGATGCCTGAGCCGGAAGCCTATGCCGAGGCCGACAGCGTCGACCTGACCTCCCTTCGCCCATCGGCGCGGGAAGACCTGATGCGCATCCTGATCCGCCTGCCGGATTCGCCGGGGGTCTATGCCTGGGTCGCGGCGCCGATGCAGACCGGGCTGCTGTCGCGGCTGGGCCAGTCCGAGGCGGCGGTGAGCGCCTACCGGGAAGCCCAGGAAAACCGAAGCCAGGTCCAGGCGGTCTTCATGGCCAGCTATATCGAGACCGCATTGATCGCGCTTCTCGGCGCTGTCTGGCTGGGGCTGGCGGCGGCCAACAGCATCACCGAGCCGGTGGCGCGCCTGGTGAAGGCCGCCAATCAGGTGGCGGCGGGTGATTTGAGCGTCCGCGTCGATCCAGAGTCACAACTTGAAGCTATCGAGACATTATCTCACTCATTCAATCGGATGACGGATGATATTGAACGCCAGCGCGCCGCCCTCCTGGCGGCCAGCGTTGATGCGGAAAACCGCCGGCAGTTCATTGAAACCGTGCTGTCGGGGGTGAGCGCCGGGGTTTTGGGCCTGGACGCCGAGGGCCGGATCTCCGCTCTGAACCGTCCGGCGGCGCGCCTGCTGGGGATAAACGAGGACGAGGCGCGGGGAGCCTTGCTGGCGGATGTGGCGCCGGAGTTCATGGAGATCGCGGCTCAGGGGGGCGATACCGAGGCCGAAATCGACCTGTTGCGCGGGACCGAAGCCCGGCGCCTGCGCATCCGGGCCGGGGCCGGGCCGAACGATGGCCTGGTATTGACCTTCGACGACATCACGCGCCTGGTCACCGCCCAGCGCAACGCCGCGTGGAAGGATGTCGCGCGCCGAATCGCCCACGAGATCAAGAACCCGCTGACCCCCATCCAGTTGTCGGCCGAGCGTCTGCGGCGCAAATACCGCAAGGATATCACCACGGACCTTGAGACCTTCGACCGCTGCACCGACACCATCATCCGCCAGGTGGGGGATATCGGCCGGATGGTCGATGAGTTCAGCGCCTTCGCCCGCATGCCCGCCCCGAAGTTTTCGGCCTGCGACGCCGGGGAGATGCTGCGCGCCGCGGTCTTCGCCCAGAGGGTCGCCAACCCCGCGATCGATATCGTCCTGGAGGAAGAGGCCAGGCCGGGCGCGGTGATCTGTGACGACCGGATGATCGGCCAGGCCCTGACCAACGTCATCAAGAACGCCGCCGAAGCGGTGGAGGCCAAGACCCACGCTGACCCGCGTCACAAGGGGCGCATCATCGCCCGGCTGCGCGACGACGGCGAAAACCTGGTGTTTGAAATCGAGGACAACGGCGTGGGCCTGCCCGCCAAGGACCGCGCGCGGCTGACAGAGCCCTATGTCACCACGCGAGAAAAGGGCACGGGCCTCGGTTTGGCCATCGTCAAACGCATCATGGAAGACCACGGCGGCGCGCTGACTTTGCGCGACGCTTCGGATGGACCGGGCGCCCTGGTCATATTGTCATTCCCCCGGGGAGAGGCTCACGCCACTCCGCAACCATTAGTCGCCGAGGCGTAAGGACTGCCGATGCTTGCCGATATTCTTGTTGTCGACGACGAAGCGGACATCCGCGAACTCGTGGGAGGGGTTCTCTCAGACGAGGGCTACGCGGTGCGCACCGCCGCCAATTCCGAAGCGGCGCTGGCCGCCATCAAGGCGCGCAAACCCAACCTGCTGGTCCTGGATATCTGGATGCAGGGCGGGGGGATGGACGGCCTTGAGCTGCTCGATCTCGTCAAGGGTCTCGACGCCGACCTGCCGGTCCTGATGATCAGCGGCCACGGCAATATCGAAACCGCCGTCTCGGCCATCAAGCGCGGCGCCTACGACTTCCTGGAAAAGCCCTTCAAGTCCGACCGTCTGCTGCTGCTGGTCGCCCGGGCCCTGGAGGCCAGCAACCTGAAGCGCGAGAACCGGCGCCTGCGCCAGAAGACCATTACCCCTGACGGTTTCATCGGCCGCTCGCAGGCCGCCCAGGCTTTGCGCCAGCTGATCGCCAAGGTGGCGCCCGCCAACAGCCGCATCCTGGTCTCCGGCCCGCCCGGCTGCGGCAAGGAGCTGGTGGCGCGGCTGATCCACGAATCCAGCCAGCGGGCCACCGGCGAGTTTGTGCCGCTCGCCGCCGCCGGCATGGTGCCAGAGCGCCTGGAGAGCGAGCTGTTCGGCGAGGAAGGCGAGGGCGGCCGGCCGCGCAAGATCGGCGTCTTTGAACGGGCCCACGGCGGCACCCTGTATCTGGACGAGGTCGCGGACATGCCGCGCGAGACGCAGGGGCGCATCCTGCGGGTTCTGGTCGAGCAACGGTTCAGGCGCCTGGGCGGGGACCAGGACGTGCAGGTGGACGTGCGGGTGGTGTCCTCAACCTCGCGCGATCTGTCGCTGGAGATCGCGGCCGGGCGGTTCCGCGAGGACCTGTTCCATCGGTTGAACGTGGTGCCGGTGCGGGTGCCAGGCCTGGCGGAACGCCGCGATGACATCGCCGAACTGGTGGACTATTTTGTCGACCGCATCGCCTCGGCCCATGGCTTGGTGCGGCGGATCCTGGCGGAGGACGCCCTGATCGCCCTGCAGGTCGCCGAATGGCCGGGCAATGTCCGTCAGCTGCGCAACAACATCGAGCGGATGCTGATCCTGGCTTCGGGCGATCCGGCCGAGCCGATCACCGCCGCCATGCTGCCTATGGAGGCGGCGCCGGACAGCGGCTCGATGGCCGGAGGCCGGGGGATCGCCATGCCGCTTCGCGACGCCCGCGAGGTGTTCGAGCGGGAGTATCTCAACGCCCAGATCATGCGGTTCGGCGGCAACATCTCGCGCACCGCCAGCTTCATCGGCATGGAACGCTCGGCCCTGCACCGCAAGCTGAAGTCGCTGGGCGTCGGCAGCCGTGAGGACGCCGAGGTCGAATGACGCGCCAAGCCTATGTCAACGGCCGCTACGTTCCGCACGGGGACGCGACGGTGCATATCGAGGACCGGGGCTTTCAGCTGGCCGACGGAGTCTACGAGGTCTGGGCGGTGTTCGGCGGCAAGCTGGCCGACGCGGAGGGGCATTTCGCACGGCTCTCCCGGTCGCTGGGCGAACTGGAGATCGAGCCGCCCATGAGCCGGGCCGCCCTGGAGGTGGTGATCCGCGAGACCCTGCGGCGCAACCGGATCCGCGACGGGCTGGTCTATCTGCAGGTCACCCGGGGAACCGCGCCCCGCGACCACGCCTACCCGGACCCGCCGGTCCCGCCGACCCTGGTGCTGACCGCCAAGCCGCTGAACCGCGACGCCGTGGAGGCCAAGGCCGCCAAGGGCATCAAGGTCAAGACCACGCCGGAAAACCGCTGGGGCCGGTGCGATATCAAGACGGTGGGCCTGCTGCCCAACGCGATGGCCAAACAGGCGGCCAAGGCCGAGGGGGCGGGGGAGGCCTGGTTTGTCGATGCCGATGGCCTGGTCACCGAGGGCGCTTCGTCCAACGCCTGGATCATCGCCGAGGACGGAACGCTGGTCACCCGCGACCTGAAGGCCAACATCCTGCGGGGCATCACGCGAAGCACGCTGATGGAGGTGATCAAGACCTCCAATTTGAAGGTCGAAGAGCGGGCCTTCACCCCCGCAGAGGCCGCCAGGGCGCGGGAAGCCTTCATCACCGGGGCGGGCGCCTTGGTCATGCCCGTGACACATATCGATGGGAAGCCCATCGGCGCCGGAAAGCCGGGACCCGTCGCTACTCGCCTGCGCAGTGACTATATCCGTCACGCTAAAGGCGAAGGCTGATTGATCCCGGCGGCAAGCTGGCTAGAGTGAAATCTGTGTGTGGAGGCGTGTGGCCTCTGTTGGACGTCAAAAAGAGAGGCGAAAGCCCATGAGCAACGAAAAGAAGCAGAATCTGCAGGATACCTTCCTCAACAGCGTCAGAAAGACCAAGACGCCCCTGACGATTTTCCTGGTCAACGGGGTGAAGCTGCAGGGCGTGGTCAGCTGGTTCGACAATTTCTGCGTCCTGCTGCGCCGGGATGGCCAATCGCAGCTGGTCTACAAGCATGCGATCTCGACGATCATGCCGGCTCACCCTGTTCAGCTCTATGAGCCGGGTGAGGAAGACGGGGAAGATTGAGCCGCGACCCTGTTGACCGGCGAGCGCCGGTAGAAACCGCTTTGGTGATCCATCCGCTTCGCGCCGGGGCCGCCGCGCGCGAGCCTGATGCGCGCCTGCAGGAAGCCGTGGGCCTGGCGCAGGCCCTGGACCTCGACGTCAAGGAGGCGGTGGTCGCGCCCCTGCGCGCGGTGACGCCGGCGACCCTGTTCGGCAAGGGCAAGGTCGAGGAGCTAGGCGGGATCGCGGAAGAGCTTGGCGTCACGGTGGTGGTCGTCGACGATGCTCTGACGCCCGTGCAGCAGCGCAATCTGGAAAAGGCCTGGAACCTGAAGGTCGTCGACCGGACGGGGCTGATCCTGGAAATCTTCGCCCGCCGGGCCCGGACGCGCGAAGGCAAGCTGCAGGTCGAGCTGGCGAGGCTGGGTTATGAGAAATCACGCCTGGTCCGCACCTGGACCCACCTGGAGCGGCAGCGCGGCGGGTTCGGCGTCATGGGCGGTCCGGGGGAGACCCAGATCGAGACCGACCGGCGCCTGCTGGCCGACAAGATCGGCAAGCTGAAGAAGGAGCTGGACGAGGTGCGGCGCACCCGCGCCCTGCACCGGGCCCAGCGCAAGAAGACCCCTTTCCCGACCATCGCCCTGGTGGGCTACACCAACGCCGGCAAGTCGACCCTGTTCAACCGCCTGACCCATTCGGAGGTGGTGGCGCAGGACATGCTGTTCGCGACCCTGGATCCGACCTTGCGCGAGGTGAAGCTGCCCGGGGGGCGGCCGGCGATCCTGTCGGACACGGTGGGCTTCATCTCCGACCTGCCGCACGAACTGGTCGAGGCCTTCCGCGCCACCCTGGAGGAGGTGCAGGAGGCGGACATCATCCTGCACGTCCGCGACATCGCCACGCCGGACAGCGCCGCCGAGGCGCGGGATGTGGAAACCGTGCTCGACCAGCTGGGCGCCGGGCGGGACAGCGGGCGAACGATCATCGAGGTCTGGAACAAGCTCGACCTGCTGGAGGGCGACAATCTCACCGTGATCCGGGCCCGGGCCTTGCGGTCCGAGGGCGCGGCCATCGCGCTGAGCGCCGTGACGGGGGAGGGGGTCGAAGCCCTGCTGGACCTGTTGGGCGGCCTGGTCGATGAGGGGCCGCCGCTCAAGGTGCGCCTGGCGTCGCAGGACGGGGAAGCCATCGCCTGGCTCTATCGCAACGGGCGCGTGGTCGAGCGGGACGATACCGACGAGGGCGTCGAGCTCGCCGTGCGTCTGGACCGGCAGGCGATCGGGCGGTTCGAACAGCGCTGGCCAGGGGCGCTCAGCTAGAAGATCAGGCCCAAGCTTGGCCTTGGTTGCCCAGATTGCAAAAAGATGGACTAAGTACGCGCATGCAGGAGCGCGCCAAGACGTCCGGCCTGAAGCAAGTGGGGTTCGTCGGTCTCGGCTGCCTCGGCGCGATCCTGCTGTTCGCGCTGCTGATCACAGTGCTGGGGTTCATCAATCCGATTGTCGACGCCTCGGACGCCGAGTCGGACTGGAAAGTCATCGAGGCTAACCCAACCCTCGCCAACACCCGGGCTTACCTCGAAGACTACCAAAAGGGCGCGCAGGTCGCGGACGTGCAAAAGGCTCGGGCGCAGTTGTTGGAGGCCGGCCGTTCCCGCCGAGCGAAGCTCGTGGCCGGTGACTGTCAGGGTCTCATTTGTGTGCTGCTGAGCGATATCCAGAAAATGGACGCCGCCGCACCGGTCGGCGGACTTCGGCTGCACGCCTACACAGAGAAGATGCCGGGCGGATATGCCCGGTTCGGGGAAGCCGACGGCTGGCCTGCTTCACTCATTCCAGCGGTCCAGACATTTGCGGACGATGCGGGATTGGAGCTCGTGGTCCAGGGCGTCCTTCCCCAGCGTGACCCCTATGTACGCAAGCTTTGGGAGGAAATGCCGATCTTGATGTGCCGAGGCATGGGAACGCAGGGGCCCGCTTATAGGCGGGACGGCGCCCTGGTGGGGTCTACCGGCGGCCTGCGCCTTCAGGTGAGTTGCGCCTATTTCTCCAGCTCCGGCGATAGCGCGCCGAAAGCCGAGGAACGTTGGGACATAGAGGGCGCGGCCGAGGTCGAAGGTCTCGATGTGCGATCGGCTGTCCAAAATGACATCACGGCCAAGCTCGCGGCCGCTGTTCGCACGTCCTTCCAAATTCCGTAACCGGTCGCCTCAAGAAGCGGTTTTGTCCGCCGCCCTAGCCACGTTCCAGAGCGCGTCCATCTCTTCCAGGTTCGACTGGGCGGGGGATGAGCCCTTCGCGGCCAGTTCGCGCTCGATGTAGTTGAAGCGGCGGGCGAACTTGGCGTTGGAGGAGCGCAGGGCGTCTTCCGGTTCGATATCGAGCTTGCGGGCGAGGTTGGCGATGACGAAGAGGACGTCGCCCAGTTCGGCGCGGGCTTTTTCGCGGTCGTCCGCCGCGACCTCGGCTTCGAGTTCGACGATTTCCTCGCGCAGCTTTTCGAGAACCTCGGCGGTCGACGGCCAGTCGAAGCCGACGCGGGCGGCGCGTTTGGTGAGTTTCACGGCGCGGGTCAGGGCCGGGAGGCCGCGGGGGACATCGTCGAGCAGGGAGGCGGTCTTGCCCTTGGCGGCGCGCTCGGCGGCCTTGGATTCCTCCCAGGCTACCGTTTGTTCGGCGACGTTTCGGTAGCTGGCGTCCTCGAAGACGTGGGGATGGCGGCGGATCATCTTGTCGCAAATGGCTTGCGCGACATCGTCGAAGGCGAAGAGGTTCTGTTCCTGCGCCATGCGGGCGTGGAAGACGACCTGCAGCAGCAAGTCTCCCAACTCCTCCTTGAGGTCCGTCATGTCGCCGCGTTCGATGGCGTCGGCGACCTCGTAGGCCTCCTCGACCGTGTAGGGGGCGATGGTGGCGAAGGTCTGCTCCAGGTCCCAGAGGCAGCCGTCGTCCTTGTGGCGCAGCTTGGCCATGATCGCGAGAAGGCGGGTGAGGGCAGGGGAGTTGGCCATGCCCCCTGGTTAGCCCGCCTGCCCCTGGGCTTCCAGGGCCGCGCGGTTGGCTTTCTGGCGGGCCTCGTCGATGGGGAAACCCCGGATGATCAGGGCCCCGGCCAGCAAAAGGACGATGGGGAGGCCCACGAAGAGGAGGGTGAGGGCGCCGATGGCTTCCGGCGTGTTGCTGGCGCCCGGGGTCTTGTCGAAGCCGGCCATGTCGAGCGGCCAATAGGTGGCGACGGCGACGGCGTAGCCGACCTTGTTGGTGGCGGTGAGGAGGGCATAGAGCATGCCGGTGCGGTCCTCGCCGCTCTTGAGCCGCTCCTCGTCGCCGACATCGGCCATCATCGAGCGCAGCAGGATCGGGGTGGCGGAGAAGGGAAGGCCGACGCAGAGCATGGCCAGCGCCTGGAGCGGGAAATTGCCGTGCGGCGCGAGCCAGACCCCGACATAGGCCGCGGCGTAGCAGAGGCCGGCGACGGCGAGAGCCTTGTGCTTGCCGAGTTTGGTCGCGGCCCAGGCCCACAACGGCGCGCCGGCCAGGCCGGCGGCGAAATAGAGGAAGATGAGTATATTGGCCTGGCCGTCGCTCATCCCTTTGGCGGCCTTGAAGTAGAAGAGGGCCAGCGCCCCGGTGACCCCGGGGGCGAGGCCGTAGAGCAGGTCGGTGATCATCAGGCGACGGACGGCGGTCAGCTTGAAGAAAGCGATATAATCACTCAATTTCGCATGACATTCCGTGGTCGGAGGTGGTTCGGGGACCTTCCAGACGGCGAGACCCACGGTGATCGGCAGGGTGATGATGATGAACCATCCCATGGCCTCGACGCCCTGCTCATGGGTTCCCTTGAAGAGGTTGGTGATCACGACCGGCAGGGCGAGGATCAGCAGCATGCCGACCACATTGCCCATCTGCCAGGCGCCATAGATGCGCGAGCGCTGGTCGTAGTCGGCCGAAAGGGTGGCGGCCCAGGAGGTTTGGGCGAGGGCCGCCATGGAAAAGCCGATGTAGACCAGGATCAGGGCGACGGTGAGGTAGGCTTCGCGGCCAAAGCCTTGCGCCAGGCCGTTGAAGAGGTCGAGGGCCGGGGAGGCGGGCCCCAGCGGCATGAACATCAGCCAGGTCGCGGCCAGCAGCACGGGCACGCAGGCCAGCATCCAGGGCTTGAAGCGGCCGATTTTCGTGCGGGTGCGGTCCATCCAGCCGCCGAGGATCGGGTCGAAGGGGATGTCGGCGAGCTTTACCGCCATGAAGATCGCGCCGACCACCGACAGGGATAGGCCGACGCTTTCCGCATAGAAGGGCGAAAGGTGGACCGCGAGCGGCAGGCCTAGGCCCGCGAAGGGCAGGCCGGGACCAGCGAAGGCCGCGAGGGTGAAGGTGGAACGCCGTTCGCCTTTGGACTTCGCCATGGGGTGAGTCCTACACCGGCTACGCTTGCGCCGGAAGAACGATCCTGGCCTCCAGGCCGCCGGTTGGCCGGTTGGCCAGGCTCAAGGCGCCGCCGCTGCGCTCCACCAGGGTGCGGGCGATGGCAAGGCCCAGGCCCGATCCGCCGGTCTCCCGCGAGCGGGAGGTTTCCAGGCGGGCGAAGGGCTCGAAAATGGATTCGAGGAGTTCCTCGGAGACGCCGGGGCCCGCATCGCGGACATAGATGACCGCATCGGCGCCGGCCTGTTCGGCGGAGACTTCCACCGAGCCGCCATAGCGGATGGCGTTGTCGATGAGGTTGGCGAGCGCCCGGCGAAGCGCCAGGGGCCGGACGCGGACGTCGGCCCTGGAGGGGGAGCCGAAGGTTGCCGGGCGGCCGGCGTCGACCTCGTCCTCAACCAGGCTCTCCAGGAGGGAGTCGAGATCGAGGACGGCCCAGGGCTCGCTCCAGTCGGCGGAGCGGGCGAGGTCCAGCCCCTCGCGGATCAGGACCTGCATGGCGGCGAGGTCGTCGACCAGGCGGGCGCGCAGCTCGCGGTCCTTGACGCCTTCCAGGCGCAGGCGAAGGCGGGTCAAGGGCGTCTGCAGATCGTGGGTGATGGCGGCCAGCATGTGGCGGCGTTCGGTAAGGTCGCGCCGCAGCCGGGCCTGCATGGCGTTGAAGGCGGCGGCGGCGGCGGCGACCTCGGAGGGGCCTTTTTCGGAGAGCGGCGGGTGATCGAGGTCGCGGCCGAGGTTGCGGGCCGCTTCGGCCAGGCCTTTCAGCGGCGCGGCGGCCATGCGGGCGACGAAGAAGGCGAGGATCAGGGCGGCGAGCGCCAGGCTGATCTGGAACAGGGGATCGCTGGCGCTGTTGACGCGCACCGGGCGGGCAGGACGGTCGACGGTGAGCTGCACCGCGCCGCGGGGGCCGTTGACGCTGACCAGCCAGCAGAGCCGCGGACTCATCCGGGCGCTGGGCCGTTGCGGCGGGGCCGACAGGCCCTGGCACTCGGATAGGGGGGATTTGACCGCGATCACCGAGACCTTGGGCCCGAACCGTTCGGCCAGCAGGCGGGTCAGCACCTCGTCGCCGGGGCCGCCGATCACGCCCGGCCGGGCGGGCCTGATGCGCACCATGTCGGTCTGACTCTCGGCGGAGGGGGAGACGGCGTAGGCGTGGATGCGGTCGGCGGCGCGCTCCAGGTGCGAGCGCTCCAGTTCCGCCCGGCGGCGGGCGTCGACCAGGGCGGTGGCGAGGCTGGCGGATACCGCCACGCCGACCAGCAGCATGACGAAGATGCGGCCGGACATGGAGCGGAGGAAGCCTGTGATGAGCTTCATTCGAGGACGACGTTGGCGGCGAGCACATAGCCCTGGCCCCGCACGGTGCGAATCAGGGCGCCGCCATCGGGGCCGAACTTCTGGCGAAGGCGGCTGATCTGGACATCGATGGCGCGGTCGAAGACGGCGCTGCGTTTTACGGCCTTGAGGGTGAGGAGCTGGTCGCGGGAGAGGACCTTGTTGGCGTGCTCGATAAAGACGCGCAGCAGGCAGAACTCGGCGCCGGAGAGCACGATGACCCGCTCGTCGGCGTCGACCAGGCGGCGGTGGACGAAGTCGAGGGTCCAGCTGGCGAACCTGGCGCGGCGGGCGTCGAGCGGGGCGAGGTTGGGGGGCAGGGCGTTGGAGCGGCGCAGGACGCTCTTGATGCGGGCGAGGAGTTCGCGGGGCTCGAAGGGTTTGGTGACGTAGTCGTCGGCGCCCATCTCCAGGCCGACGATGCGGTCGATGCTCTCGGAGCGGGCGGTGAGCATGATGATCGGGATGTGCTCGGCCCGGGCGCGCAGGTCCCGGCACAGCATCAACCCGTCCTCGCGCGGCAGGTTGAGGTCGAGCACAATGAGGTCGGCGGGGGTGCGGGCCAGGCTCTGACGCATCTCCGTCCCGTCGGCGGCCGACTGCACCTGATAGCCGGCGGCGCGCAGCTGATCGCTGAGCAGGCGGCGGATCTCCCGGTCGTCATCGACGAGCAGGAGGCGCGGGGCGCTGGCGGGGCTCTTGGCTAGAGCAGGCGTCATGGGGCGATCATTAGCAAAACCAGGAGGTTGGCCGAGGGAAAGCTTTGGCGTGAAACACTAGGACACAAATCTGTGGCCGCCGGACATCAAACGACATCAAGCGCAACGCCATATAACCCCAAGGGCATAAGACTCGTGTTCAGTTACGGGGCGTTGGGAGGCGCAACGGTGTTGATCGAGGGAGGCGCCACAGCCGAAGGCGGCGCGGTGCAGAACCACAAGCTGGGCGTCGTCATGGCGTTGGCGGCGGGTGTCTGCGTGGCCGGGGTGGCAGCCCTGGTGAAGTGGACGGCGGGGCAGGGGGTCCCGATCCTCGAGATCCTGTTCTATCGAAGCCTCTTCGCCTTCGTCCCTGTGGGGATTTACGTCTGGCGCACGGACGGCTGGGGAAACCTGCGCACCGCCAGGCCGATGGGCCACCTGGTCAGATCGTCGGTCGGGATCGCCGGATCGATCTGCGCTTTCGCGGCCGTCGCCGCCCTGCCGCTGACCAACGCCGCCGGGCTGTCGTTCACCGCGCCTCTGTTCATGACCGCGCTTTCGGCGATTCTGCTGCGGGAGGCGGTCGGCGCTCACCGCTGGGTGGCGGCGGGCCTGGGGTTTGTCGGCGTTCTGGTGATGACCTCACCGGACCTGGGCGGTCTCAATCTAAGGGGCACGCTGTTGGCGCTGGGCGGAGCGCTGGGCGCGGCGGGAGCGATGATCGCCATCCGCACCATCGGCAGGACCGAGCGGTCCTCGACCATCGTCTTCTATTTCACCGTCCTGGGCCTGGTCGTCGGCGGGGTGGGGATGGCGTTCGGCTATCAGGCCCTGACGCTCGAGACAGCGATCGCGCTCGTCCTGGCGGGCCTCTTGGGTGGAACGGGGCAACTGTTGCTCACCGGCGCGATCCGCCGGGCGCCGGTCGGGGTCATCGCGCCCTTCGAATACACCCAGCTGATCTGGTCGGCGGTGATCAGCTACCTCGTCTGGGAACACGCGCCGGGGCCGATGGTGATCCTGGGCTCACTGATCATCGCGGTCTGCGGGGGGTATATATTGATGCGGGAGCGGCGGAACGGCGCTTGAATTTGGGGACACCTGTCGCTGCGCGCCGCATGTCCCCGGCCGGGGCTTAGGCGCGCCGGATCGTGGCCATCAGGCCGGCCGCCACGATCAGGAACCCGCCCGCCGTCCGGTCGATCCATTTGGCGACGCCCGGCCGTTCCGCCAGCCGCGCCGCCTGGCCGGCAAGGGTTCCGTACATGAGCAGGCAGACGGCTTCGACCGCCAGGCTGATGGCGGCCAGGATGACAAACTGGAGGATGATCGGCCGCTCGGGGTCGATGAACTGCGGCAGGAAGGCGGTGAAGAACAGGATGGCCTTGGGATTGGCCAGCTGCAGGAAGGCGCCGCCCATCAGGATCCTGGGGCCAGAGCGGGGCAGGGCACCGTCCTTTCGGGCCTTGAAGGCCGGGGATTTGCCGAAGAAGGTCGACAGGCCCATCCACACCAGGAAGGCGACCCCCAGCCATTTGACCAGGAAGAACACCTCGTAGGCCGCGAAGATCAGGGCGACGAGGCCGGTGGCGGAGACGATGAAATAGGTGAGGTTGCCGAGAAGGATGCCGCCGTTCGCCCAGAGCGAGGCGGCCGGCCCGCGGCTAAGGCCCGTCGAGATGACGTAGAGCACGGCCGGACCGGGCGTCAGGCTGAACAGGAGGTCAGCCACGGTGAAGATGCCCAGGGTCGTCAGGTCCATCGGGCGGATATAGCCGAGCTTTGCCGAAAGGCGAGGGGGACGGCATAAGGGGAAGATGAGCCGTTTCTGGAGCCGCCTGACCGGTGAGTTGTCGCCCTATGTGCCGGGCGAGCAGCCGCGTATGGCCGACCTCACCAAGCTGAACACCAATGAAAGCCCGTATGGGCCATCGCCCCGGGCGCTCGCGGCGATCAAGGGGGAGGCGGCGGAGAGCCTGCGCCTCTATCCGGACCCGCAGTCGTCGGCGCTGAGGGCGGCGTTGGCGGCGTATCACGGGGTTGCGCAGGAACAGGTGTTCGCCGGCAATGGGTCGGACGAGGTGCTGGCCCACGCCTTTGCGGCGCTGTTGAAGCAGGATGCGCCGCTGCTGTTTCCGGACATCACCTACAGCTTCTATCCGGTCTACTGCCGGCTGTTGGGCATCGCCTACGAGACCGTACCGCTGGACGGGGCGATGCGGATCGATGTCGCCAGCTACCGGCGGGAGGCGGGGGCGATCATCCTGGCCAACCCCAATGCCCCGACCGGAATCGCCCTTTCGCGGGGGGAGATCGAGACCCTGCTGGCCGATCATCCGGACATTCCGGTGGTGATCGACGAAGCCTATGTGGATTTCGGCGGCGAGACGGCGATCCCGCTGGTCGCGACCCATCCGAACCTGCTGGTCGTACAGACCATGTCGAAATCGCGGGCCCTGGCGGGGCTAAGGATCGGCTACGCCATCGGCGATGCGGCCCTGATCGAGGGGCTGACGCGGGTGAAGGACAGCTTCAATTCCTATCCGCTGGGCCGCCCGGCCCAGGCCGGCGCCGTCGCGTCGCTGGAGGACGAGGCCTATTTCCAGGAGAGCCGGGCGCGGGTGATTGAGGGCAGGGGGCGGCTCACCGCCGGCCTGGCGGGATTGGGTTTCGAGATCCTGCCGTCCGCCGCCAATTTCGTCTTCGCCCGGCATCCGGAGCGTGAGGGCGCGGGGCTGGCGGCCGCCCTGCGGGAGCGGGCAGTGATCGTCCGGCATTTCGCCGCGCCTCGGATCGCGGACTATCTGCGGATCACCGTGGGGACGGATGAGCAGGTTGACCGGCTGCTGGCCGCCTTATCGGAAATTCTCAGATGAAGACCCAGCTGATGCGGTTTCCCACCGCCGTGGCGCGCGACGCCGCTGTCGATGCCTGGTTCGAAGCGCCGGACCACGAGCTGCGGCGCATGGTTCAGCCCTGGTTCGAGCGGATGCGCGCCTGCGGAGGCGACATTCGTGAGCTGATGGCTGACGGCCATCCGACCATCTGCGTGGAGGATGCGGCCTTCTGCTACGTCGACGCCTTCAGCGCCCACGCCAATATTGGCTTCTTCCACGGGGCTTCGCTGGAAGATCCGGCGGGCCTGCTGGAGGGCGCCGGGAAACGGATGCGCCACGTGAAGTTGCGCTGGGGCGAGGCGGCGGATGAGACCGCGCTGAACGCTCTGATAGCCGCTGCCTATCGGGATATTCTCGAGCGCGTTGAGGCCGAGCGTGGGTTGGAAGGTCCATGACTGTTCCAACGGGCAGCTGTGAGCGGCGCTGATTGTTGGGCTCCGGCTCCTTATGCCCTTATCCTCTGGCGATCATCGCGGCGATGAGCTTGGTGCTGGCGTGGGTCTGCTGGGCGCCGCGTGGTTTGCGCATGAGCACGAGGATCAGCGGCGGTGGGAGGAGACGAAAAGGTCGAAAGGGTGGTGAGCCGAGGTCGCGTGACAGCCACATCGATAATGCGCCTAAGGAAGATTATCGGAAATTATAGCCCTACTACTTCGACGCCCAAGGTTGTAGCGGCTTCCGCCAACCGCCTGTCGCGGGTCGCCAAGGCAAGACCCGAGCCGCGACATACCGCCAAATGGATCGCGTCCGGCGCCCGAAGGCCAAGATCAAACCGCCGAACGATATCGCTACCCTCCTTGAAGTCGGAGGTCCGGACATGGATGTATTCCGCTTCCGTGGCGCGCCAATTGTCGAACAGGCGAAGCGTTTCTCGAGCCTCTGTCTCGGTCAGGGTGCCACTCCGAATGCGGAGTGAAAGCCCCGAAGCCACTTCAGCCGCAGCGAATTCGCTTACGGCAAGAGGCCGCCGATTACGCTTGATGAACCTGTCGACGGACGGTGTATCCGGCTCTTCCAAGAAAAGTGTCAGGATGACGCTAGCGTCGAAGTAGATTGTCACTCTTCGGAATCTTCATAAAGGCTGCGCAGCAGCTCAACTGAATCAATTGGGGTTTTCGGCTTGATGCGTTCGGCGATGAGTTTGTCGTAGTCAAAGGGCGCACCCTTCTCCCGCACCGACTGAGCGGGCGCGATCCGGACCACCGGCGCGCCATGCCGGGTGATAATAACCTCTTCGCCCTCCAACGCCTTATCTATCAAGGCGGAAAGGCTGTTCTTTGCGTCGGCGACGCTATAGCGGCCCACAGTCACGCTCCATTATGGCTATAATTATAGCTATATTTTCCAGATCATCAACGGAGTCGATGAAGGCCGCATTGGGCGCGGAACTTTCGAGTCAGGGCCTAAGGTGTAGAATTATAACGGGCTTTCAAACCGCAGGCCGTCGTGAGCCGGTTCGACATTGGGCGGCAGCGTGGATTTCAGGGCCTCGTAGTCCAGGTCGATGTGCATGTTGGTGAGGATGGCGCGGCGGGGCTTTGCCCGTTCGATCCATTCCAGGGTGCGCTCCAGATGGGCGTGGCTGGGGTGTGGGGTCAGGCGCAGGGCGTCAACGATCCAGACATCGAGGTCTTGCAGGAGGTCGAAGGACTCGTCGGGCAGGCGCGCGACGTCGGCCGAATAGGCGACATTGCCGAGGCGAAAGCCCAAGGAGCGGATGGAGCCGTGTTCCTGATCGAACCCCAACACTGGGATTTCACCGGAAGGCCCTGCAATCATGAAGCTTTCCCCGAGCGGCGGCAGGGAGTGTGCGTCACCGATGGCGGGGTAGCCCCCTTCCCCGCGGAAGATGTAGCCGAAGCGGGTCAGCATGGTTCGGGTGGTCGCCGCGTCCATGTGGATCGGGATCCGGGCGCGCTGGTTGATGGCGAAGGCGCGGATGTCGTCGATGCCGTGCACCTGGTCGGCGTGGTCGTGGGTCAGCAGGACGGCGTCGAGGCGCTTGGCCCCGGCGGCCGAGGTCTGGCGGACGAGGTCGGGGGCGGTGTCGATAAGAACGGTGGTCAGGTCCCCTTCCCCCTTGCGGCGGACCAGGGCCGAGCAGCGGGTGCGGCGGTTCTTAGGATTGGCGGGATCGCAAGCGCCCCAATTGCCATCGGCCCTGGGAACACCGCCGGAGGAACCGCAGCCCAGGATTGTGACCTCAAGAACACCGTTCAAGGCCTTGGTATCCTGTCGAAAAGAGCGAAGAGGGCGTCTTCGGTGCGCCGTTCTGCTTCCTCAAGGGTCCAGCCCCGCACCTCGGCCAGTTTTCCGAGGATGTGAGGGAGGAAGGCGGGCTCATTGCGTCTGCCCCGCATGGGGACGGGGGCGAGATAGGGGCAGTCGGTCTCCAGGATGATGCGGTCGGCAGGGAAACCGGCGATCAGCGCCCTCACCTCGGCGGCCGCCTTGAAGGTGGCGATGCCGGAAACCGAGAACCAGGCCCCCATTTCCGCCGCCTGGGCCGCCAGTTCCGGTCCCGATGTGTAGCAGTGCATCAGGAGTTTGAAGGGGCCGGCGGCCATTTCTTCGGCAAGGATCGCCGACATCCGCTCGTCCGCCTCGCGGGTGTGGACCACCAGGGGAAGGCCGGTCGCCCTCGCCGCTGCGGCGTGCTGGCGGAACACCTGTTCCTGAATGTCGCGGGGTGAGAGGTCATAGTGGAAGTCGAGGCCGCACTCGCCGATGCCGACCACCTTGGGCCGGGCGGCGAGATCGATCAGGGTTTGAGCGGTAAGCTCCGGATTTTCCTTGGATTCGTGGGGGTGCGTGCCGACGGTTGCATAGATGTCGTCGTGGGCCATGGCGATGGCATGGACGGCGTCGAAGGAACTGACCTTATCGCTGATGGTGATCATCATGCCGATCCCGGCGGCGCGGGCGCGGGCGATGACCTCTGCCTGGTCATCGGCGTACTGCTCGTGGTGCAGGTTGACGTGGCTGTCGATCAGCAAGGCGGTCTAAGCCCTCGCCGCGGCGCGCAGCTCGCCGATGGTGGTCCAGAAGGCGTCGGCGCGGTCGAGGTTCACCGCCTCCACCTCGCGCGGCAGGGCGATCAAACGCTCCCAGGCCGCCGACCAGCGGTCGAGACCGGCAAGCTCGCCGGACATGGCGCTTTGCGTCGCCATCTGGCGGACCTGGTCGGCGAGGCGTTCGAAGAGGATTTCGAAGCGGCGGGCGCCCTCCTGCCCCCGGAAACTTTCGGACAGGGCCAAAAGGCCGGGATCGTCGCCCGGAAGGGCGCGCAGCAGGTCCCGCGCCCGGGTGTCGAGGTCGAGGGCGCCTTCGGCCGCCAGGGACAGGGCCTTGCCCGGGGCGCCGTGGGCGATGGCGGCCAACCGTTCGGCGTCTGCGTCTGAGAGCCCGGTTCGCTCCGACACGAAGGCCGCGGCGCGTTCCCGGGACCAGGCGGGGAAGGCCAGGCGCCGGCAGCGGGAGCGGATGGTGGGCAGCAGCCCCCCCGGCGCATGGGAGATCAGGAACAGGACGCCGCGCTCGGGCGGCTCCTCCAGGGTTTTCAGGACGGCGTTGGCCGAGTTGGCGTTAAGGTCGTCGGCCGCATCGATGATGGCCACCCGATAGGGCGAGGAGGCCGGGGCCATGGAGAAGAACTCCGGCAGGCGGCGGGCCTCATCGACCGGGATGTTGCGTTTGCCGGGTTCGCGCTCGAGCACCAGGAGGTCCGGATGCGACTGGGCGGCGACCTGACGGGTGACGGGATCTTCCGGATCGTTGAGCCGCCCGCCCAGCAGACGCCGGGCCGCGCGGTAGGCGAAGGTCGCCTTGCCCACCCCCTCCGGGCCGGTGAGCAGCCAGGCGTGGTGCAGGCGGCCGCGGTCGAGCGCCTCGGAAAAGGCGGCGTCGGCCCCCTCCCCGCCCTCGAAGGCGGTGGTGTCGCGGGGATGGGTCATGGGGAGAGCCGCTCGGTGACGACGCCCCAGAGGGCGGCCTCGACCGCGTCCATATCGCCGCCGGCGTCGACCACAGCGCAGCGCTCCGGCTCTCGGACCGCGATCTCCAGGAAGGCCTGGCGCAGGCGTTCGTGGAAGGCGGTTCCCTTGCCTTCGAAACGGGCTTCCGCCCCGCCCCGGCCAAAGGCGCGGGCCAGGCCCTGGTCGACG
The DNA here is from genome assembly GCA_002398405.1 of Caulobacteraceae bacterium UBA5005. Taxonomy (GTDB): domain Bacteria; phylum Pseudomonadota; class Alphaproteobacteria; order Caulobacterales; family Caulobacteraceae; genus UBA5005. Next base: position 10,586 of record DGYN01000089.1, on the reverse strand, counting down.
GGCAGATCGAGCACCAGGGTGAGGTCGGGGACGAGGCTGCCGACCACATAGTCTTCCAGGGCCTTGATCAGGGCCGGATCAGCGCCGCCGGCCGCGCCCTGGTAGGCGCGGGTTGAATCGTGGAAGCGGTCGCTGATCACCCAGGCGCCGCGGGAAAGCGCCGGTTCGACCGTCCGCTCGATGTGGTCGCGGCGGGCGGCGTACATGAGCAGGGTTTCGGTGGTGCTGGACCAGCGGTCGGACTCGCCGGTGACCAGCAGGGCGCGGATGGCTTCGGCGCCGGTCGATCCACCCGGTTCACGGGTTGTGACCACCTCGACACCGGCCGCGCGCAGCCGTTCGGCCAGGCGTTTGATCTGGGTGGACTTGCCGGTCCCCTCCCCGCCTTCGATGGTGATAAAGCGCCCGCGCGGCATGGCCGCCAGATTGGCCGGTTCGGCTCGCGGTGCAAGCCTAAGAGAGCGGCGGCCCAAAGTTTAGCGGTTCCTTCTCCCCTCGGGAGAAGGTGGCGAGCAAGGCGAGCCGGATGAGGGGCGGCTCCGGTGGGTAGGTTTCAACCATCGCGGGGTCGGTGTTCAAATGGGCAAAGGGCGGGAGCCGCCCCTCATCCGTCAGCTGCGCTGACACCTTCTCCCGAGGGGAGAAGGAACGCCGAAGTGTTTAGAACGGCCCCGCGATCCTGGCGTCGGGGAAGCCGCTGTTGACCACCTGCTGGCGGACCATTGCGGCCTCGTCCGGGCTGGAAAGGCCGCCGACCACGACCCGCCAATAGGTCATGCCGTCACGATCGACGGGGCGCACGTCCGTGGCGCCGGCGCCCGCGACCATCTCGGCGGCGCGTTCGGCGTTGGCGCGGACGGAAAAGAAGCCGGCTTGAACCTCGAAGGCCTGCCCCGGACGCGGCGGGATCGACGGCGGAGCTTCGGCCCGGGCAAGCATGGTTTTGGCTTCGGGGCCCTGGAGGACCGGTCCAACATAGCGCACCCGCACCTTGGCGACGCCGGCGCGCAGCATGCCCAACTCCTCGGCCGCGCCCTTCGACAGATCGATGATCCGGCCGTCGACAAAGGGGCCGCGGTCGTTGACGCGCAGGGTGATCGATTTGCCGTTGTCGAGGTTGGTGACCTCGACCAGGCTGGGCAGGGGCAGGGTTTTGTGGGCGGCGGACAGGGCCATCATGTCGAAGGCCTCCCCCGTGGCGGTGGGCTTGCCGTCGAAGGCTTCGCCGTACCAGGAGGCCAGGCCCGTTTCGTCATATTCGGGCTGGTACTTCGGCGTGTACCAGATCCCGTTGATCTCATAGGGCCGGCCGACCTTGCCGACGCCGGTAACCGTGGGCGCGGGGCGTGTGCTGGCGGGCGGCAGCGACGCGGCGCGGGTCGAGAAATTGGTGTTGGTGAGCGCCGCGCCGGTGGTGCCGCAGGCGGTGAGGCCCAGGGCGGCGAAGCCGAGCAGGCCGATAGAACGAAGCTTCCGCATGGACGCCCCCAAAGCTGATCCTTGGGCCCATGGTGAACGAAAGGTTTTGCCGTCAGGTTAAGCGGTTCCGCAGGCCGTTTTGGCCTGCTAGAAGGCGCGCACCGGAAGGGTGGCCGAGTGGTTTAAGGCAGCGGTCTTGAAAACCGCCGTAGGTGAGAGCCTACCGTGGGTTCGAATCCCACCTCTTCCGCCATCCTACGCCGAGGCTTGGGGTGGCGAGCCACCGGGTTTCTGCCCCGCAAACCACCCCTTCAGTCTCACAATCGCCTCCTCCACCTCCGCCGTAGAGACCGCGAAGCTGAAGCGGATGAACCTTGCGCCGTCGATAGGGTCGAAGTCGACGCCGGGGGCGGTGGCGACGCCGGTGTCTCTCAGGAGCTTCTCGCAGAAGGCCAGGCTGTCGTTGGTGAGGTGGCCGACGTCGGCGTAGACATAGAAGGCGCCGTCGGGCGGGGCTATGGCGGTGAGACCCAGGTCCGGGAGGGCTGCCAGCAGCAGTTCGCGGTTCTTCGCATAGACTTCGACGTGGCGGTCGAGTTCTTCGGTGCAGTCCATGGCGATGAGGCCGGCGTGTTGGGCGAGCGAGGGGGCGGTCAGGAACAGGGCGCCCATATAGGCGCGGGCGCGGCCGGCGTGGTCCTTCGGCGCGATCAGCCAGCCCAGGCGCCAGCCGGCCATGCTGAAGTATTTCGAGAAGCTGTTGATGATCAGGGCGTTGGGCTCGAATTCGAGCATGGAGCGAGTTGGCTCGCCGTAGGAAAGGCCGTGGTAGATCTCGTCGGAGACGATGCGGATGCCGCGGTCGCGGCAGATCTTGGCGATGTCAGCCAGTTCGTCGCCTGGGATGATGGCGCCGGTGGGATTGGCGGGGCTGGCGACGATGAGGCCGGCGGGCGCGGGCTCGATCGCGGCGATCTGTTCGGCGGAAAGGCGGAACTGCTCGGCGTGGCTGCAGGTCAGCTCGAGCGGCGTCATGTGCAGGGCCTTGAGGGTATTGCGGTAGGCGACGTAGCCGGGCCTGGCGAGGGCTATGACATCGCCGGGCTTGAAGGTTGAGGCCAGGGCCAGGACCAGGGCGGGGGATGCGCCGCAGGTGAGGATCACCTGTTCCGGATCGACCTCGACGCCGTAGGTCTCGTGGTAGTGGCGGGCGATGCGGTCCATGAGGGCGGCGGACTGCAGATAGCCCATGGGGTCGGCGTCGAGGACGCGGTGAGCGGCTTCAATGGCGGCCTTGGGCGCGCCAGTGGAGGGCTGGCCGAACTCCATGTGCAGGATCGACCGCCCCTGAGCCTTGAGCTCATGGGCGATGCGCGACAGGGCCATGGCGTGGAAGGGCTCGATATCGGCGCTCATGGCTTTGCCTTATCGAGCCCGGCCGCGATGCGCTAGGCGAACAGGATGCGCTCCTCACGCCGTGGGTCGTCCACCACCCGCGAGACCTTGTCGAAAACCATCGTCGTGCGTTTGGCCGGGGTGTAGGGCGCCCAGCCGGGGTTTCCGGTGCGGGCAAAGCGGACCCAGGCGCCGGAGACGGCGTCGGCGACGCGCTGCTGTTCGGCGCCCGATCCGACCATGGAGGCGGACTTGGCGACGTTGTCGAAGACGAAGGCGTGTTCAACGCTGTGGGGCGACTTCCACTTGCCGCCGTTGACCGGGGTCTGCCAGGCGAAGAGGTACATATAGGCCGGAGCGCCGCCCGCCGCGGCCTTGCGCTCGGCCTGGAGGATGGAGTTGCGGCGGAACTGTTGAGCGCTGGTGGCGGTGAAGAAGACGTCGCTGGGTTTGTCGTTGGGATAGATGCGGCGCAGGTCGGCGATCAGCTTATTGACGTCGCGGCCCGGCATGCCTTCGCGCAGGCGGGCCGGCAGGGTTTCCCAGGTGAGGTTGAAGAGGCTCTCGTCGCGGCCGCCGCGCAGGGAGGCGGTCTCGTCGGTGGTGCAGCCGATCAGCATCGGGACATTGCGGGAGACCGCCGGGGCGTCCGGCTGGAACGGGTGTCGCGGCACCGAGCGGCCGTCGAGGACGGTGCCGTAAGATCCTCCCGCCTCCTGGATCTTGGCGGAAAGATCGGCGCGGGACATGGCTTTGAGGCGCTGGACGCCCTCGGCTGAGACCGGCAGGTTCAGGGCGCGCAGGACGCGGGCCGTGCTGGCTTCGGCGGCCTGGGTGGTGATCGAGGTGATGGCCGAACCGGATTGCACGACGGCGCGATGGATCATCCCAGCGGCCCCCGGCATGACCAGCAGGGACGAGACTTTCGATCCGCCGCCGGACTGGCCGAAGATCAGGACGTTGTTCGGGTCGCCCCCGAATTCCGTGATGTTGTCCCGGACCCAGCGCAGGGACTGGATCATGTCGAGGTTGCCCACATTGCCGCTGTCGGCCAGCGCCGGGTCGAGGTGGGCCAGGTAAAGGTAGCCGAAGGCGTTCAGCCGGTGGGTGACGGTGACCACCACCACATCGCCCCGTTTGGCGAGGCGCGTGCCGTCCGCATAGTGGCTGGAGGGGTTGCCGCTGGTGTAGCCGCCGCCGTGGAACCAGACCATGACCGGGCGCTTCTTCCCGTCGCGCAGGCCGGGCGTATAGACGTTGAGGAACAGGCAGTCCTCGCTCTCGGGCCTGGGGTTGGACCAGGACTCGTAGACGGCGGGGCGGTCGGCGCCGAGTTGGGGCGCATGGTTCTTGAAATCTGTGGCGTCGGCAACGCCCGTCCAGGGCTCCGGCGGCAGGGGCGGCATGAAACGGCGGCCCTCGGTGGTGGCGCCGTAGCGCACACCCTTGAAGTGGTAGACGCCGTCGGTGCGGCCTCCCCTCACCTGCCCGGCCCTGGTGGCCGCTATGGGCGCAGGTTGGGCCAGGACCGGCGTCGCGACAACGGCGGCGGCGGTCCCGGCGAGCAGGGTGCGTCTGGTGGTGTTCATGGTCGGCCCTCCCAAGCCTTTTTTCGATTATGCCCCGCCCTTACGCTGCAAGGTCCAGTCCGGGGATGTGCAGTAGGCGCAGGCCGGGCCCTGGAACATCGCCGCCGCCGCGGGGTCGCCCATCAACTGATAGCGGAACCAGGCGGTAATGATGCCGGGATAGACCCCGCCGCTGCGCATGGGGACCAGGTGCGATGAGTCCTTGAGGGTGGCCCAGAGGATCGGCTGGGTCGTCTGGTCGAAGACGGGTTTCTGGTTCGGCTCGATCCTGGCGATGGTGTCGTTTCCGCCGCTGATCAGCAGTACGGGGCCGTTCTGCAGGGTGTGGGCGCCGGCCACATAGCCAAGGCCGATGGTGTAGGGCTGCAGCGGCGCGGTGGCTTTCACGCGGGGATCGCGGCCGGCCATCAGCGTGCCGCCGCCGCCTTGCGAATGGCCGCTGGCCCCGACCTTCGAGGGGTCGAGTTTGCCTTGATAGACGCTGCCGGCCTCGCCGTTCTTCGCCGTCAGCCAGTCCAGGCAGGACAGCATCTCGATCCCGGTTCCGGCGTTGGTGGTGTTGGCCGCCCCGACCACGAAGCCCCAGCTGGCGAGGGTCTCGAGGATGGGCAGATATCCGGTGGGCCGCTGCCCTGTGCCGTTGCCCCAGAGGATGATGGGATGGCGCAGACCCCCGGCGCCCAGGGTCTCCGGCCTGACGATGGTGCAAACCTCGCCCGGTTCGGTGACTGTCCTGTTCGGGCCCTTGGCGTCATAGGCAAGCTTGCCCCACGCCGGATCGGGCGCGGGCGGCGGCCTAGGCGTCGCAGGCGCGGCGGGTGTGGCCGGCGGAGTCGCGGGCGGTTGGGCCTGCGCCGCAATTGCGGCCGCGAGGCTCATGGCGATGGTGGTGCAGATCAGACGGCGCTTGCTCAAGGCGTCTCCCCCTCTTCTTGTTTTTTCCCATAGTGCGACAGGCCGCCGCTTTGCGCCAGGGCGGCGAGGCGCAGCAGCTGATGCCACGCATAGATGAGCCTCGACGCCAAACCATCCAAGGTTGACTGCGGTTGAGGTTGCGCGGCATATCTGCGCGAGGGGGGTGCGATGGTCAGCGAAGAGATCAAGGCCGCGTTGCTGCAAACTTGGCATGAGGCCGAAGCAGAGGGCAACGAAGGCGTTTATGCGAACCTTGGGATGCTCGATCCGTCGCAGGCGGGGCTCGCGGCTCAAGACTTCCAGAGTCAGGTAGCCGCGGGTGTAGCTTGGTTCGATGCGCAAGCGGTTTGGGTACGTGGAAATCTTTGCAAGACCGAGGTCGTAAAGGAGCTTTCCAAGGCCACCGCCACAGACCTCCTTGTTCCAATATTCGGCATGCTGCAAACCAAGTTCGGCCAAGCCTTGGCGCTTTACGCCACGATAATCGTCATTCGGAAGCTGTTGGAGGGCTTTTGTCGGGGCGTGGTCGAGCCTGGATGAGGACAAAGTTCGATCTACTCTGCACCGCCTCCAAGTCCTTTTCGGTTCCGGCAGCGAAGGCCGGCGAAATTCTAAACGCCAATTTGGTAGCGGCGCAATTGGCCGCCCATCACGTCTCTAAGATCATGGGTGATGATCGAATCCAGATCAGATTCGGCATGACCGACACCGGGCGCCCACACGCAGCAGCGGTGAAGGACGGAGACGACACTTACACAGTAAGTGTTGATATAGCTCTGGTAGAGAACTTTTCTCGTATAATGTTCCTTTTATTCTACTTTCCTGGCATTGTAGACAGCTATTGCCGAAATATTCCAAGCAAAATCTCCGATCAATTGCCAACTATATTATCAATCCTGGAGGATAATCCAGACTTATGGCAGTCTCTCATGTTGATTGTCGTGAAGGATGACAAGGATTGGAAAAGACGCACGCAGTTCATCAAGTGCGGCGCCAATGTCCTCCGAACCATGGTGTTCCTTCATGAGGCTTGTCACGCAGCATACGGTCATCTCGACTTCCTTCAGCATGCGGCGCTGACGATCACGGGTCCCAAGCCGGTTGAGACACTCAACGCACATAGGCGGGCCCTTGAATATCTCGCCGATGCGGAGGCCGTCTTCTGGTCCCAAACCATCTCCAGCGGGCAAATACTGGGCGATTGGAAAGGGCGAGGCATTCGAAATCAAATGGACTCCTTTGCCGCCGGAGCGATGGTTCAAGGCACGGCCGTAGCTGTCATGCTCTACCACGACGAGCGGTCAATGCGCGGAGGGGTGGTGCGCACTCATCCTGAGCCAATCCATCGCATTTACGCAATTCTTCGCGCGCTAACGCCCAGATGCGCGGTCAGCGACCCGCCAGACCAAGCACTAGGCTCCATTATGCGACTTGGCATCTATACAGGTTTTCGTCGGGCGATCGGGGCGTTGCGACGGTTGGATCCGGACTTTGACTGCGCGCTTGATGACGTTCTTGGCGGCGACATCCCATGCGCCGCATGCTGTCCGGCGGCCAGGGACCGCTACACTTCGCTTCGCGCCTCGATTGACGGCCTGCGGTCGCTCGGTTTCGACTGGACAAGCGGGGCAAGGGCAACGGGCTTGCGAGGCAGACTCTATGGCAACCCGGTGGCTTACCTGGCTCAAATATTGGATCGCGAGGCTACCCGGCCCTGCGCCAACGGCATCGGAAATTTTGCCCGGGCTTACCGGGAATTTGATCGTCGTTACTAGGTGGCCATTGTTTGCCTGCATGCCGAGACGCTAGAGCAAGGGTATGCCGCGATTCCCAGTCCTCACTATCGACGCCCGCGGCCACCGCTGCCCGGTTCCCACCCTGCGCCTTCGACGGGCGCTGGAGGATGTGGCGCCGGGCGGGACCGTGCGTCTTTTGGCCGACGATCCGATGGCCAAGGTCGATGTGCCCCACTTCGCCGCTGAAGCCGGGCATGAGGTCGTGGCCGCCGAGCCCGACGGGGCCGGCATGGCCTTTACTGTGAGGAAACGGGCCTAGGCTCTTCTTCCGGCGGGTATTCGGGCACCTTTCGGGCGTGGAGTTCGATCTCCATCTCGGTCGCAAGGGCGCCGCCGAAGAACACGGCGTTGACGCTCCAGGAGAGCCAGATCAGCAGGATCACGACCGTGGCGATCGAGCCGTAAGTCGCGCCCAGCTCAATGATCTGTTCGACATAGATGGCGCTGGCGAGCGACATGGCCACGAACATCAGGGCCGCCGCGAATCCGCCGACCACGGAGGCTCTCCAGATCACCGGGTCTCGCGACATGGCGTAGCGGTAGATGAGCGACAGGCCAACCGTCAGGCCTATGGTCGTCCAGGTCCATTCCGAGAACAGGAAACCGGCCCCTTTCAGAGGGCGAAGGTCCAGGGTCGTGGCCAGGAGCTGGATGGCGAAGAAGGCGGCGGTGATGATGGCGGAAAGAATGAAGGCGGCGATCAGGACGAGAAGCGCCATCAGGTTGAAGCTGACAAAGCCATGCGGCCGGTGTTCGTCGTGGATGAAGGACAGGCCCGCCAGCAGAGCCTTGAACCCCCGGTGCGAGGCGTAGGAGCCGATGACCAGGGCGAGGATGCTCTGGATCGAGACGGCCGGCCTGGGCGCATTGACCAGGCGGGTCAGCTCAGCCTCGAACAGGCCCTCGGCGCCGGCGGGCATCAGGTGAGCGACCATCTGGGCCTGGGCGGTCGCCTGCTCCGGGGTGGCGATCAAGCTGTAGAGGCCGATCAGAATCGCCACCGCCGGAAACACCGCCAGCATGGCGAAGAAGGACACCCCGCCGACATAGAGCATGACGTCCCGGCCCCACAGACGCTTGAGGGCGCGCCAAAGGACGCCGCCGCTTGTCTTGGCGGCGGGCTTCCAGGTGGTCTTGTCTTTGAGGGACAAAGGCATGGGCGCCACTATGCCTGCCTGACGGAGTCGCGAAAGCCCGCGCAAAAAGAAAGACGCGCCCCCCGGGTGAGGGAGGGCGCGCCGTCAGGAACCGCCTAGGCGGATCCTGAGGCTATTGGCCGCTCGAGGGACGGGAGAGCGCAGCCGCAAGCCGTGATGCGAATATCGAATCGCGCGGCTGAACCAGGTCTGAATGGCGCTGTAGGCTTAGCTGTCAGGTTGGCGACTTAGCCGCGTCATTACGCGTCTGTCGCGCTCGCGCGCCTTTGCATATGGTGTGCGTTGCGACTCGATACTTTCGGGCCGCGTGGGCTCCATGGGTCAGGGCATAGTGACGGTTCAAGCGCGCGTTCTGATCGTGGCCCGTGAGGACACGGTGGCGGGGCCCCTGGCCGAGGGGCTGGACCGCCTGGGCTGGCGGACCATCACCGCCCGCGGACCCTATGCCGCCATGAGCGCGGTCAGCGACCTTCAGATCGAGGCGGCGATCGTCGACCTCGCCAACGCCGGCGATGATCCGGCGGCGCTGGCCCGGCGCCTCAAGGATACCGTCGCCCCCCGCCGTCTGCCCGTGGTGGCGATCGGCGAACCGGATGCCTCCCTGCGCTCGGCGTTTGATCTGATTCTGACCCATCCTCTGCATCCGGCCCAGGCGGTGCTTCGTCTGGAATCGCTGGTCCGCATGGCCATCGCCGAGGAAGAGTTCGAGCTGCGGATGGAAACCTTCGCCGACCGGGGCCGAAGGCTCGATCCGCCGGACATGGAGCCGGGTCCCTATCGCGTCCTGGCCATCGGCGAGCCGACGCCTCAGTTCCTGGCTTTGCACAACGCCCTCTCCAAAGCCGGTGTCGATGTCATCGGCGCCTTCACGGCCTATACGGCCTTTGACTATCTGCATGAGCGGCCGTTCGACGCCGTGGTTCTGTGGGGCGGGGACAATCAGTCCGAGGCGCTTTCCATCGCCGCCGGCATGCGCCGCAACACCAAGCTCTACCACATCCCGACCATGCTCTATCTGTCGGCCGACAACTATGTGGGGGTGACCGAGGCCTTTCATCGCGGCGTCACGGACGTCGCCTCCCCCAATGCGCCGGAGGGCGAGACCTCCGCCCGGGTCATTGAGCTGGCCCGCTGCCACCGCCGTCAGGCTGTGATCCGCCAGGCCCTTGAGCGGGCGCGGTCGACGGGGCTGATGGATGTCACCACCGGACTCTTCACCCGTGATCTGTTCGCCGCGCACCTGGCCAGGCTCGCGGCGGCGGCCAAGAACCGCAACCGGCCCCTTTCGGTCTGCGTCCTGCGCGTCGCCGACCGGCCGGAGATCGAAAAGGCCAGGGCCGGCGGCTGGCTCGACCGCGCCGCGCCGCAGATCGGCTCGATGATCAGCCGCCTGATCCGGGTAGAAGACACCGCCGCTCGGCTGGGTCCGGAGATCTTCGCCCTGGCGCTTCCCGCCACGCAGGGACACGCGGCCCGCGCGGCGGCCGAACGGATTTCGGCGGTGATCGCCTGCACGGCCTTCGACGCCGGGACGGGCAAACCGCCGTTTGTCGCCGAGTTTGATATCGGCATCGCCTCGGTCGAACCGGGCGAGAACCCCGCAAAGGCCCTGGAACGCGCCTCGGCCCGCGCCCTGCAGACCGGCTGATCCCGTGCAGCCGGGCTTCCCGCCGCCGATAACCGGGCCGCCGGGTATGGATCCGACCGCCTCCATTCTGCTGGCGCTGGGCATTCTCGCCCTGATGCTGTTGATCCGCCTTCGCCGGGCCCGGAAGGCCCGCAAGGTCCGCATCGAGCGGATGTGGATCATGCCGGCCATATTCCTCGGCGTGGCCGGATATATCCTCTACCTGACACCCCCTCCCCCTTCGCTGGCAGTTTATGCCGTCCTGGCGCTGGCGGTGGGCCTCGGCGCGGGCGTCGGCTGGCTCCGCGGCCGGATGACCAAGATCACCATCAATGTCGAGACCCATGAGCTTTTCAGCCAGACCACGCCCTGGGGCATCCTGTTCCTGATGGGGATTATCGGGGCCCGCATGGGTCTGCGGTTCCTGATCAATGACCACAACGCCGAGTGGCACGTCTCGGCCGCGGCCCTGACCGACGGCTTCCTGCTGTTTTATTGCGGTATGATCGTCGGACGGCGGCTGGAGATCCTGCTGCGCTGCCTGAATCTGTTGCGAGAAGCTCGCGAAGCCAAAGCCCGAGGCGAGACGACGCCTCAAATCGTCACCGAAGACCACGCTTAAGACAGGACGTGGTTAACTTATCCCCAGGCCCACCCCCCAAATAGGCAGGGGAATCGCATGTGTGTT
>DGYN01000006.1:41477-41895 GCA_002398405.1 Caulobacteraceae bacterium UBA5005 | reverse complement strand
CTGGTCAAGGGCCGTCTCCAAGACCGTAAGCCCTCCCCTGACCCCTCCCCTGGGGAGGGGAAAAGGAAAGCGTCCCGCAATTCCACCCCGGCAAGTCTGACAAAGCCATTCAGCCGGGGTTCAGGGGCGCGGCGGCAGGCTCGTCAGCTAAGGATCGAGGCGCTCAGCCGGGCGTTTCGACCGGCAAGTAATAGGAGAGTCCGCCGTGAAACGCCTCATACTGTCTCTCGCGGCCATCGCCGCTGTAACCGTTCCCCTGGCGGCCGCCACCGACGCCTTCGCTCAGCGCCGCGACTACGACCGCTACGACGGCCGCGACCGCTACGACGACCGCGACCGTTACGACGACCGGTGGGACAACAACCGCCGCGGCGACGGCCGCCGCTGGGATAATGACCGCGGACGCCGCGACAATGAC
>DGYN01000006.1:37485-41236 GCA_002398405.1 Caulobacteraceae bacterium UBA5005 | reverse complement strand
ACCGCGGACGCCGCGACAATGACTGGAACCGCGGACGCCGCGACAATGACTGGAACCGCGGCCGCGACCGCTGGGATGACCGCCGCTACAATGGCTACTACCTCGGCAACCGCTGGTACTACGGCCCGCCGCCGCAGGCCTACTACGGCCGAGGCGACTTCCGTGGCGGCTATCGCGCCTGGCAGCGCGGCCAGTACCTGCCCCCGGCCTACCGCAGCCATGTGATCTATGACTACAACCGCTATCGCCTGCGCCCGCCGCCCCGTGGCTATCATTGGGTCCGGCACAACAACGACTACATCCTCGCGGCCATCGCCACTGGCCTGATCCTCGACGTGTTCAGCAACAGCTTCTAGCCCCTCTAGGACCTGTTGCGCGAGGTCCCCGCCCCGGAGAGCAATCTCCGGGGCGGCTTTGCGTTCGTACGGCTCCAACAATTAGCGTTCCTTCTCCCGAGGGGAGAAGGAACGCTAAACAGTCTCTACCGCCCCCTCAACACCGCGCTGGCGTCCGCCGCGGCGACGATCCTCGTCGCATCGGCCTGCAGCAGATAACCCTGCCCCACCAGGGCGTCCGCCGCCGCCTTCACCTTGGCGACGAAGCCGGCATGCGTGCCGTAACGCTCCTCCAGCGAAAGCCTGGGGTCGCCATTCGCCATCCGCTCGGCCCGGGTCGCCGCGAACGGGATATAGCCCCCCTGGAAGCCGCACTGCTGGCCCGCATAGAAGCCCGAGGCCTGGACGTTCCAGCCCAGATAGGTGCCCAGCGGCGCGGAAACCCACGGCGTGCGGATGCCCGACGTCTCATTGCCGTCCGCGTCGACCCTGGGGACCAGGGAGGTCAGCGTCCCGTCGATCTTTGGCGGGCTCTTGGACGCCACCCCGCTGCCGTCCTTGCGGATGTATCCGGGACCCAGGTCATAGAGCAGGAAGGTCTTGAACTTGCCGTCCGGCGACGGCGCGCCCGGGATGGATGGGAAGCCGAGGTGCTGACTGGTGGGCAAAACCAGGTCCCCCTTGGCCAGGGTCGGATAGACCGAAGGCGGGGGCGCCTTGTCCGTGGCGACCCAGGCTTCCAGAGCCTTGGTCAGGGCGCGCAGGGATTCGCTCGTCGAATTGGGATTGGCCGGCAGCGCGCAAGCCCCCGCCCCCGGCGCATTACGCGGCAGCACCGCCCAGGCGCCGTTGCCGCTGCCGTGGGTCACGCTCGGGAAATAGTAGCGCCGCACATTGGCCGGCAGCGGAATGTCCGCCGCCGCGTCCGTCCCCACCAGGTTCGGCGACATCCTCAGGCCCCAGAACTCGGTGGAGCCGAAGGTCTCGACGATCTTGGGACAGGTCTTCGTGGCGTTGCAGCGGTCCAGGAGGCTCGTCGTCCCAAGGCCGCGAACCTTGTCGTTATAGCGCGACCACCACAGCGCCCCCTCGTTGCCGACCTCATAGAGGTTGGCCGCCCCGCCCGGCACCCCAAAGCGCATGTTCAGCGGCACCATCCGCCCGGCGATCTGCGGGTTCATGCCGTCGAACACCTGTTTGCCGTCCTCGCCCTGGTTGAAGCCCAGGTGGGTGAAGGTGCGCAGGAAATTGCCCGACTGCGAGACGCCGACCGCGATGGTCCACTTCACACTGCCCGCCACGGGATTGCCCGCCGAGGCGGGGGCCGAGCGCAGGAAGGTGTTGAGATCCCGCGTCGCCGCGAACCCGATCCCCTGCACCAGCGGGTCCTTGGCGGTGTAGGTCAGCTCATAGACAAAGGCCGGATCGAACCCGCCGCGCAGGCAAAGGCGCGTAGGGTCCGGCGTTCCCGGGAAAGCAGCCGTGCGGCAGTCGCCGAAGGCGAAGTCGGCGGCGGGAATCGCTTGGCCTGCCTCGAACTCGGTCGATTTGCGGACCAGCCGAGCCTTGGCGCTCTCCAGACTCAACGGATGCGGCGACGGCGCCCCCGCCCCGATGCCGCCGATCAGCGCCAGGCCGTTCGATCCCTTGGCCATGTCGAAGAACCGAACCGTGTGCGGCCCCGTGACCGGCGATCCGTCCCTTAGTTTGGCGATCGGCGCGCGCAGGGTCTGGCGGCCCGCCGCCTCGGCCATATCGCTCTGCCACCCCGAGACGACCCGGATATGCCCGTCCGCATCCCCGTTCGCCGACCCGTTGCCCCGGTTGGGCACATTGTAGAACAGGAACCCCGAGGCTTTCCCCATATCCACCGGCTTGGCCACCTGGAACGTCGCCGAATACTCCACCAGGCCCCGCGCGTTCCTGGGCGCGAGCGCAATGTCGGTGATGATGGCGTTCTTCGGATCGCGCGGATCTAGCTCCCCATGGAACCGGCCGATCAAGAGCTCATACTGCCCCGCCTGCCCAAAGGCCCCCATGATCGGCGCCCGCTGCTGGACCTCGATACGCACGACCTTGGCCTGCGCGGCGGTGGCGATGGCCGCGGCACAGAGCCCCAATACAAATGAGCGCATGCTTTCCCCCTGTGCCAATCCCCGGTCGGGGACATGTAGCGCGCAGCGGTACGTGTACCCAAGTGCAGCTCAGGTCGGTACACGTACCGCTTCGCGCTACATGTCCCGGGATCAGATCCCCAGTTTCGCCTTCAAAATCTGGTTCACCGCCCCGGGGTTGGCCTTCCCCCCGGTCTCCTTCATCACCTGGCCCACGAACCACCCGATGGCCTGCGGCTTTTCCTTCACCGCCTCAGCCTGCGCCGGATTGCCCGCGATCAGCTTTTCGACAATCGCCTCGATCGCGCCAGTGTCCGAAACCTGGGTCAACCCATGCTTTTCAACGACCTGCGCCGGCGTCCCCTCGCCCGCCCACATCTTGTCGAAAACCTCGCGGGCGATCTTCGATGAGATCACTCCGTCTTCCAGCAGCTTCACCAGCCCCGCGACGTCCGCCGCCGGAATCGGGCTTTCATCGATATCCAGCCCACCCTTGGAAAGCCGCGCCAGCAGTTCGTTGGTCACCCAGTTGGCCACCAGCTTGGCGTCCCGCCCCTTGGCCGCCTCCTCGAAATAGTCGGCCCGCGACTGCTCGATAATCAAGACGCCCGCGTCATAGGCTGAAAGGCCATACTGCGACTGCAGCCGCGCCTTCTTGGCGTCGGGCAGTTCCGGCAGGCTCTCCTGCAACCGCTTCACCCACGCCGGGTCCAACACCAGCGGCAACAGGTCGGGATCAGGGAAATAGCGGTAGTCGTGCGCCTCTTCCTTCGACCGCATCGAGCGGGTCTCGAGCTTGTTCGGATCGAACAATCGCGTTTCCTGGTCGATCTTGCCGCCGTCCTCGATGATCTCGATCTGGCGCCGCGCCTCGATCTCGATGGCCTGCTGGATGAAGCGGTAGGAATTGACGTTCTTGATCTCGCAGCGGGTGCCCAGGCCCTCGCCCGGACGGCGCACCGAGACGTTCACATCGGCCCTCAGATTGCCGTTCTGCATGTCCCCGTCGCAGGCCCCGATATAGCGCAGGATCGTCCTTACCTTTTTCACATAAGCCGCTGCTTCTTCAGCGGTTCTCATGTCCGGCATCGAGACGATTTCCATGAGCGCCGTGCCGGCCCTGTTCAAGTCGACATAGGTATAGTGCGGGTCCTGGTCGTGCAGGCTCTTGCCCGCATCCTGCTCCAGGTGCAGCCGCTCGATCCGCACCCGGAACACACTGCCGTCGTCGCGCTCCACGTCGATCGCGCCTTCGCCCACGATCGGGTCCTTGTACTGGCTGATCTGATAGCCCTGCGGCAG
>DGYN01000006.1:0-37214 GCA_002398405.1 Caulobacteraceae bacterium UBA5005 | reverse complement strand
CACCGGCAGCATGCCCGGCATGGCCGCATCGACCAGGCTCACATTCTCATTGGGCCCCGCGCCAACCCCGACGGGAGCGCCCGAAAACAGCTTCGCCTTCGACGAAACCTGGGCATGGATCTCCAGCCCCAGAACAATTTCCCAGGGCCCGGTGCGTCCCTCGATCAGCTTGGATTTTTCAGCGATGGTCATGGGGCAAGGCTATATCAGCGGCCGTTGCTCACACAACTTTTCCCTCACCGCGCGCTGCAAGCGCGGGGAGGGTGCTTGAGCGCAGCGAAAGCGGGTGGGCGAGCCCCATGCATCCGCGAAACTCAGACAGGCGCCTCCCCCACCCGTCTCGGCTTCGCCTCGCCACCCTCCCCTTCCTCGCGCGAGGTGAGGGAAAAGCGTCGTTCAGTCCCCCTTGAACGCTCGCGCCGAACAAGCTTAGGTGCGGCGGAACGTCGCGCAATCCGCGGCGGGCCTATCTCTCGACACATTCACCCGGATATCTCCCGTCCGGGACACAAAGCCAAAGGACTCGACGCACATGAAGACCGTTTTCGCCGGCGCCATCGCCCTCGCGCTGATCGCCGCCCCCGCGGCCTTCGCCGCCCCGCAAACCCCCGCCGCCGCGCCCGCCGCCGCCAAGCTCTCGATCAACTCGACGCTCAAGGCGCTGGCCGCCGACGCCAAGGCCAAGGAAGTGCTGGCCAAGCACATCCCGCAGATCGCCGAATTCCTGTTCAGCGGCCAGGCCGACGGCGTCCTGCCGCCGGAAACCACCCTGAAAAGCCTGGCCGAGATCCCGCAGGCCGTCGACGCGGGCCTCTCGCCCGACGCCCTGGCCAAGATCGACGCCGACCTGGCCAAGCTCTAGGCCACAGTTGAATTAGCCGCGCCCCGGGACATTGCGTCCTGGGGCGGGCCTCTTTAATCGCCGCGCCTGATCGGGTAATCCGGCGATGATTGGAGGATAGTCATGGCGGACGGCGTCACTACGGTTCTGACGGAAATCGGCCAGGAAGCCTTCTGGCGGAAGCATTTCCCCAAACTGACTATCACCGAAACCCTCACCCCTGAATTCCGCGCAAAAACGCTGGCCAAGAAGCCGCGCAACACCATGCCGCTCAACATCGAGCGCATGCGCGTCGACGGCTATTTCCATGACCGCGACGACACCCTTGTGCGCCTCGCGCCCGTGCTGGCCGACGCGGTCAAGACCTGCAAACGCCTGGATATCCCGCCGACCTTCCTCTTCCTGTTTGATGAGGCGTGGGAGTGCTTTTTCGCCCTGCACCACGCCCTGACCCCGTTCCTCGGCGAAGACTATGTGGTGATGCCCGACTTCTGGGTCTGGCATGTCGATCCCAAGGCGGCCGAGTCCGGCTGGCGGCCCCACCGCGACAAGGGCCACATGGCGCTTGCCCCCGACGGCACGCCCCTATCACTCACCATCTGGATGCCGCTTTCCGAGGCGACCCCGCTTTCGAGCTGCATGTACATCCTGCCCAAGAGCCGGGACCCGGTTTATGGCACGCCCCAGGACAGCGACTGGAAGATCGACTATCCCAATATCCGCGCCCTCCCCGGCCAGCCCGGCGACTTCTTCTGCTGGGACCAGGCGGTCCTGCATTGGGGCAGCGCGTCCAGCCAGTTCGCCGATGGGCCCAGGATCAGCATGGCGCTTGAATTCCAGCGCAGCACGATCCCGCCGTTCAACCAGCCCCTGCTTCCGGCCTTTGGAAACCTCGACTTCCCCTCGCGCCTCTGGCTGGTGGCCAAGCAGATCATGCAGTACCGCCACATGTACAAGGTGCGCCCTGAGTTCGAAGCTCTGGCCCAATCGATCCTGAACCCCTAATCGTGGCGCCGCGTTAGGCGGAGACAGTTCGGGTGGGTCTTTATCCGGTGATCATGTGCGGCGGCTCGGGCACGCGGCTTTGGCCGGCGTCGCGCCCTGACCGGCCAAAGCAGTTCATTCCCCTTGTCGGTGAACGCTCCAGCTTCCAGGAAACCGTCCTGCGCGCGGCGCCGCTTGGCCCCCTGATCATCGTTGCGGGCGCCGGACACCGGGCCCATCTCGACGCCCAGCTCGCCCATCTTGGGCAAGAGGCGACCCTGATCCTTGAGCCGCAGGCGCGGGACTCCGCCGCCGCCATGGCCGCCGCGGCCGCTTTTATCGAAGCCCGCGACCCGGACGGAATCGCCGTCGTCCTCTCCGCCGACCACCACATCCCCGACCACGCGGCTTTCCGCGCCGCCTGCGAACTCGCCGCGGGGGAAGCCGCCAAGGGCCGCATCGTCACCCTGGGCGTCAAGCCGACGAGGCCCGACACCGCGCTCGGCTACATCGAGCCCGCCGATCCTGCCGCTAAGGTGGGATCGGTCGCCGCCTTCGTGGAAAAGCCGGACGCCGCCCGAGCCGCCGCCTATGTCGCCAAGGGCTACCTCTGGAACAGCGGGACTTTCGTCACCCAGGCGAGGACCCTGCTTGGCGAACTCGACACCTTCGCACCCGCAGTGGCCGACGCCGCCCGAGCGGCGGTGACCAACGGTCAAAGTGACGGCGCCGTCCTCACCCTGGGCTCGGCCTTCCTCGATGCGCCAAAGATCTCCATCGACTTCGCGGTCATGGAAAAGACCGCCAAAGCCTCGGTCGCGCCGGTGACCTTTGACTGGGCGGACATCGGCGCCTGGGACTCGGTGCTGGCGGCAAGCCCGCATGATGCGCAGGGCAACAGCGGCGCCGGACCTTTCGTCGAGGCGGCCGGCAACCTCGTCCATGCGCCGGGCGGTGAAACCGTCGCCCTGGTGGGGGTGAACAACCTCGCCGTCGTCATCCAGGACGGCGCGGTCCTGGTGGCCGACCTTGCCAAAGCGCAGACCGTCAAGGCCGTGGGCGAAGCGATGAAGGCCGCACCGCCCACCAAGGCCCCGCCGTTCAAGACTCTGGTCCAGGCCCGCGCCTGGTTCGACCGCTGGATCACCTTGAGCGCCCTTCCCCTCTGGTGGTCGCTCGGCGCCGACCACGAAAACGGCGGCTTCCGCGAGGAGTTCGACCTTCTCGGCGGCAACCTCCCCCGCCGCGGCAGGGTGCAGCCGCGCCAGGCCTACGCCTTCGCCTCCGCTGAGGCCGCGGGCTGGCGCGGGCCGGGCGGCGCGGCCGCGGAACACGCCATCGCCTTCATGGAGGCCTTTCGCCGCCCCGATGGCCTGATCCCCGCTCTCACGGCGCCCGATGGGACGATCCTCGACGACACCGCCAAACTCTATGACCAGGCCTTTGCGCTACTGGCCTATGCAAGCCTTGGCCGAGAAGCCGACGCCCTGGCCCATTTTTCGCGCCTCGACGTCCTGCGCCATGCCGACGGCGGCTGGCGCGAGGCGGGCGACAAGCCCTTCTACGCCAACCCGCATATGCATTTGTTCGAGGCCCTGCTCGCCTGGGATACCTTAGGGAGCGATCCGCGCTGGGCCGGCGCCGCCGACGAGGTCGCCACCCTGTGCCTGACGCGCTTCGTCGACGCTGAAGGCGGCTTTCTGCGGGAGTACTTCGACCAGGCCTGGGCCCCCGCCGCCGGTGATCCCGGCCGTATGGTCGAGCCCGGGCATCAGTTCGAATGGGCCGTGCTCCTCGATCACTGGGGCCGCGCCCGCGGCAACGCCGAGGCCCAGCGCCAGGCCCGCCGTCTCTACGCCGCGGGTCTTGCCGGGGTCGACGCGCGCCGTGGGGTCGCCGTCAACGGTCTGTGGGACGACCTCTCGGTGCGCGATGGCGCCGCCCGCCTCTGGGTCCAGGCCGAATATCTGAAGGCCGCCATCACCTTCGGCGACGAGGCTGAGATTCTGCGCGCCGCCCGGGCCGTGTCGTTCTATCTGGATCACCCGGTCCCCGGCGCCTGGCGCGACCGTATGGATGAGACCGGGGCCTTTGATCCAGCCTCCTCGCCCGCCAGCACCCTCTATCACCTGGTCTCGGCCTGGCGCCTGCTCTGCCGCAAATAGGGGCAGCGGGAAGCGCCACTGGAGAGGGCGCTTCCCGGGGTTCTGCCGCAGGGGTTGCACAATGCAGCTTCACCCGCCATCCGGGCAATGGATAGCCTACAACCGCAAGTATGGGGCGCTCGCGAAAAAACCCTAATAATATCCGTGGTTAACACTTGCGACCCAGCGTCGCACATTTCGCCCGCCGCGAGAGTTTATCCCCTCAGCCGGTGACGATGGCCTTCATGGCGACCGACGCATCAGCCAGCAGGGCGGAGTCCACGACCTTCTGACTGCCGATCAGAACCCGGCCGCCCATGAATTCGGCGGGCGAATTGACCGCCTCCACCGCTTGGATTCGGCCGCCCTTCAAATGGAAGACGGCGATGGCATTCGGGCCGCCCGGCCGCACCACCAGCGTGTCGGCGTCGAAGGCAACGCCGGCGATCTGCAGCTTCAGATCGAACTGGTCTGACCAGAACCAGGGGACCTCCGGCGCGGGCGGCGCCCGTCCCGCGATGTCGCTGGCCGCCTGCTTGGCCTGTTCCAGGGCATTGGGCACGCTCTCAAGCCGCATGTCGCGCACATAGAGCGGCAACGGCCGATGGCTGACGTCGCCGATGGCGTAGATCGCGGGATCCGCCGTCTTCCCGGTCAGATCGACGATGATCCCGTCGGCGCAGGCCAAGCCCGCGTCCTTCGCAAGCTCGACATTGGCCATGCCGCCAACGCCGATCACCGCGGTATCGCAGGCGATCTTGCGGCCGTCAGCGAGCATGACGGCGGAAACCCTCCCGTCACCTTCAAATCCCGCCACGGAAGCGCCGGTCAGGATCTCAACCCCATGACTGCGGTGTTGAGCCGCATAGAACTCCGACAAGGGCGCGGACGCCACCCGGGCCAACAGCCTGGCTTCCCGTTCAATGACGGTCACCTCGCACCCCAACGCCTTGGCCGACGCCGCGACCTCCAGCCCCACATAGCCCCCACCGACCACCGCCAGTTTCGATCCCGGGGTGAGCGCCCCCTTGAGCTTTTCCGCGTCGCCCGCGGACCGCAGGGACACCAAGCCCTGGAGATCGGCCCCGGGGATGTCCAGCCAGCGGGCGCGGGCGCCGGTGGCGATGATCAGGATGTCGTAGGTCAAGGTCTCGCCATCGACGAAGCTGACGGTCTTGGCCTGGCGATTGATTCGGACGGCGACCATGGAAAGCCGCAGATCGATGTCGTGCTCTGGATAGAATTCCGCCGGCTTGAGCTCCAGGCTCTCGGCGTCCGCTTCCCCCTTCAGCCACGCCTTGGATAGCGGCGGGCGCTGGTACGGGATCAGGGGTTCGTCGCCGGCAAGGACGATCTCGCCCGCAAAGCCGTACTGGCGAAGCAGCGCCGCCGCTGTTCCCCCGGCGTGGCCGGCGCCCAGGATCAAGACCCGTTTGCTCATCCTGGGCCTCTTAGCGGCCTGGACCTAATGCCGCTAGCCGTGCTCTAGAGTGCGGGAAGAAAACGCTGGGAGACGACGATGAAGGCTGCGGTTTTGCGCGAGGTCGGCCAACCGCTGGCCATCGAAGAGGTGCAGATTTCAAAGCCTGGTCCGCACGAGGTGCTGATCCGCACTGTCGCCGCCGGGGTCTGCCACTCTGACCTGCACTTCATCGAAGGCTCCTACCCGACCCAGCTTCCCATCGTCCTCGGACACGAGAGCGCCGGGATCGTCGAACAGGTCGGCTCCGAAGTCAGAACCGTAAAGCCGGGCGACCACGTCATCACCTGCCTGTCGGCCTTCTGCGGCCACTGCGACCAGTGCCTCACCGGCCATATGAGCCTGTGCATCAGCCCGGAAACCAAGCGCGGCGACGCGGACGAACCGCGCCTGTCTCAAGGCGGCGCGCCCATGCCGCAGTTCCTCAACATGTCCTCCTTCGCTGAGTACATGCTGATCCACGAACACGCCTGCGTCTCGATCCGCAAGGACATGCCGCTGGACCGCGCCGCCCTGATCGGCTGCGCCGTTACCACCGGCGTCGGCGCGGTAATCCACACCTCCAATGTCAGACCCGGCGAGACCGTGGCGGTCATCGGCTGCGGCGGTGTGGGCTTGGCCGCCATCAACGGCGCGGCGATCGCGGGCGCCGGCCGGATCATCGCGGTCGACACCGTTCCTGAAAAGCTGGAGATGGCCAAACACTTTGGGGCCACCGACGTCATCAACGCCGCTGAGGGCGATGCCGCCAAACAGGTGATCCAGCTGACCAGCGGCGGGGTGCACCACTCCTTCGAAGCCGTCGGTCTGAAAGCCACCGCCGAACAGTCCTTCCGCATGATCCGCCGCGGCGGCACCGCCAATATCATCGGCATGATCCCGGTGGGCGTGACCATCGAACTGCGCGGCGTCGATTTCCTGGGCGAAAAGCGCATCCAGGGCTCGCAGATGGGCTCCAACCGTTTCCCGGTCGACATGCCCCGGTTCGTGGATTTCTACATGGCCGGTAAGCTGAAACTCGACGATATGATCAGCCGCCGCATCAAGCTCGAACAGATCAACGAAGCCTTCGCCGAGATGAAGCAAGCGAAGATCGCGCGGTCGGTGATCACCTTCGACGCCTTGTAATCTTAGCAAAAGGGGCCTATCGCGCGGCCCCCATGCCCTTCCCCACCACCCATCCGTCCCTCGCCCGGGCGCTGCAAGCGCAAGGCTACGAGGAGCCGACCCCCGTCCAGGCCGCCGTCCTGGAGGCCGATCCGTCCCAGGACCTGCTGGTCTCAGCCCAGACCGGATCCGGCAAGACCGTGGCCTTTGGCCTCGCCGCCGGCCCGACCCTACTGGGCGACGCGATGCGCTTCGGCGAGCCCGGCCAGCCCCTGGCGCTGGCCATCGCCCCGACGCGAGAACTGGCCATGCAGGTCGCGCGGGAACTCACCTGGCTCTACGCCCAGGCCGGCGCAGTCGTCGTCAGTTGTGTCGGCGGCATGGATCAGAGGCGCGAGCAGCGCGAACTGGCCAGGGGCGCCCATATCGTCGTCGGCACCCCGGGCCGCCTGCGCGACCACCTGGAGCGCGGGCATCTGGACCTGTCGGCGCTGAAGGTCGCAGTGCTCGACGAAGCTGACGAGATGCTCGACATGGGCTTTCGTGAGGACCTCGAGGAAATCCTCGACGCCACGCCCCCTGAGCGGCGCACCCTGCTGTTCTCCGCCACAATCGCCAAGGAGATCGCCAACCTCGCCCGCCGCTATCAGCGCGACGCGCTCAGGATCGACACCACCCGCCGCGATGAGGCCCACGGGGATATCGAATACCGCGCCGTCCGCGTCGCGCCCAACGAGATGGAAAGCGCCGTCGTCAACCTGTTGCGCTTCTTCGAAAGCCCGGGCGCACTGGTGTTTTGCAACACCCGCGAGGCGGTGAACCGGCTGTCCCGCGCCCTGCGCGAGCGCGGCTTTTCGGCTGTCACCCTGTCGGGGGAGCTCTCCCAAAAGGAACGGGCCGACGCCCTGCAGGCGCTGCGCGACGGCCACGCCCGCGCCTGCGTCGCCACCGACGTCGCCGCCCGGGGCCTGGACCTGCCGGACCTCGGCCTGGTCATCCACGCCGAGCTGCCGGTCAACAAGGCGGGCCTGCTGCACCGCTCGGGCCGCACCGGGCGGGCCGGCAAGAAGGGCGTCTCCGTCCTGGTCGTTCCCTACACTCGCCAGCGCAAGGCCGAACAGCTGCTGGCCTCGGCCAATATCGAGGCCCACTGGCAGGGGCCGCCGTCGGCCGACGAAATTCGCGCCCTGGATCAGCAGCGGATGCTGGCCGATCCCCTGCTGAATGAAATGCCTTCGCCCGAGGACCTGGTCCTTGCCCAGCGCCTGCTCACTGAACGAGGTCCCGAGGCCGTGGCCGCGGCCCTGATCCGCTTGCATCGCTCGCGCCTGCCAGAGCCCGAGGAGCTCTTCGACGCGCCAAGGCCCCTGCGCGATGCGCCCTATGAGCCGCGCGAGCCACGCGAGCCGCGTAACGCCAAGCGCTACGAGCCTCTGGAAGGCGGGGCGACGGACACTGCCTGGTTCCGCATGACCATCGGCCGCAACAAGAACGCCGATCCCAAGTGGCTGCTGCCGCTGATCTGCCGCATCGGCCATGTCACCAAGAAGGACATCGGCGCGATCCGCATCTTCGACCGCGAGACCAAGTTCGAGATCAACCGCGACGCCCACGACCGCTTCGTCGAAGCGCTGAAGCATGCGACCCTCGAGGGCGAGATGAAGGTCGAGCCCGCCGGCGCGCCCGGACCGCGCCCCCCTCGCGAAGAGGGCGAGCGGCCCTTCAAGAAACCGGCCTTCAAACGCAAGGGCCCGCCGCCCGCCGGGGCCGTGCGGCCCCACGGCGGCAAGAAAAAGGGCAAACCGAACGCGCCGCGCTAGGCGGGCAGGCCGTAGAAGGCGATACGGAACGGCCCGAACCAGAAGGTCTTGCCGAACCCACGGGCAGCGCGATCCAGCGCTTCGGCCCGGTCGGGGGCGTGGATCAGCCATTTGACGGCGGCGATCAGGCCAAAGACCGTCCCCTGCACCAGGCCCACCGCCATCCATTTGATAAGGCCCAGATAGTTTGGCGGGGTGGATGAGGCGCAATGTTCGCTGGGCCCCTGCCCGTAGGCAAAGGCGCGGGCGATCGTGTAGCGCAGCCTCAGCCGCGAAGGGACCGGGTCCTCATAGACCCAGGCGTCGGGCGCCCAGGCGAAGGTCGCCCCGGCAGCCTGCAAGTTGCCGAACAATAGGTCGTCCTCGCCGCCGATGTGGTTGCGTTCCAGGCTGAAGGGCTCGCCCGGTGGCAAGGCGGCGCGGCGCAGGAGGCTATTGCCGCAACCGTAGTAGTGGCCGATCACGCCTTCAGGCTCGGCGCTGAGGCGAGAGAAGAACTTTTCGAGATAGGCGCGGTGCGCGCCCACGGTATCCGGCGCGCGGGCGCGGACGGGGCCGAAGACGACGTCGGCTTCGTGGCGCTTCTGGGTGGCCAGCAGGGCCGCGAGCCACCCGGGCGGTGCTTCCTCGTCATCGTCCAGAAAGGCGATCAGCTCGCCCTTGGCGGCGGCCATGGCGGCGTTGCGGGCATAGGCGACGCCTGGGCGCGGCTCATGCACATAGCTGACCGGAAATGACGCGGCCTTGGCGATCGCGGCCGCGGCGGCCTTGGCGGACGGCGCGGCGTCATTGTCGACGATGACAAGTTCCAGCGACGCCGGATCAACCCCGGTCTGGGCCAGGGCCGAGCGGGCTGCGAGGTCCAGGGGACCTGGGCGCCGTTGCGTCGGAATAATGATCGAGATTTTCAGCATCGCGCACAGACCATGCCATGGCGCGGCTTAGCGTATGGTTGATGCGAGCTTGGCTTTAGAAAGGCGGCTTCGTGGCCTGGGCCGCGAAAACAACAGGGCCGAAAATAGTCTTTTGCCGCAACATTACCGAATAGATCAGAGAATGAATTCAGAAACACCAACAACCGCAAGTATTTGGGGACTTACTTGAGGGGCGACGACACATAGCCGCCGAATTTGCCTTCTCCAATTGGCCATACAGCGCAGCAAGTTTCTCAACGCTACGCGACTCAAGTGATTCAACGGGAGTAGAACCTCATGAAAGCCATTCTGCTGACCTCCATCGCCGCCTTCGGGCTCGCGGGCGCCGCCTTTTCGCAAGACGCCGCGGCCCCTGCCCAACCGCCAGCCGCCGCGCCCGCTCCGGCCGCTCCGGCCACGGTCAGCGATGAGGAAGTGCAGAAGGTGGCGGGCTTGGCCGCCGACTGGAACAGGCTGAACGGCGAGGCGGCGCCCAAGATCGCCGCGGCCACCGATCCCGCCGCCAAGTCCGCCCTGCAAAAGGAACTGGACGCCGCGGTCCAGGCTTCGGTGACCAAGCACGGCATTTCGCTGGAGCGCTATAACGACATCGCCCGCGCCGCCCAGGCCGACAAGGCCCTTGCCGCCCGCATCACCGCGGCGAACAGGGCCGCCACGGGGACTGCGACCCCGTCATCCGCGACCGAGCCGGCGCGGCAATAACGCCAACGCCCCCTCCACGCCGCTTCCGCCCTCGCGCCCTCCAGCGCGGGGGCGCTTTTCTTTAGCGGGCCCCACTGCTAGCGAACGGACGGGGGCCCGTAGCTCAATGGTTAGAGCCGACCGCTCATAACGGTCTGGTTGCAGGTTCGAGTCCTGCCGGGCCTACCAGACTTCGCTCTGCGGGCTTCGAGGCGCGCGAAACTAACTCCGCCACAGGAGCGGCGCCCAGGTCCCGAGCGCGACCAGCACAAGCCCCGGGCCAACCCGCAGCAAAAAACCGCGGCCGCCGCTCACCGTGGCCATGATCAGCTTGCTCACGGTATTGGTCGTGACCGCGAGAAGGATTGGGATCAGGGCGGCGGAGGGGCTGACCTGCCCCGCCGACACCATTGTCGCCATGGAGATCGCGGCGGCGTGCGCGTCGACCAGGCCGGAGATCGCCGTCGCGACGATAAGGCCCCCTTCACCGAAATAGGACTTACAGGCGGCGGAGACGAGCAACACAAGCGCCACGGTGGCGGCAAACAGCAGCGCCGATTTGAGGCTGAACGCACGCCCTTGCCGCTCGTCCTCGGTGGCGGGGCGGCGGAGGGCGCGCAAGGTCGTCGCTAATCCAAAGGCCAGGGCGACTCCACACCCGATCAGCAGGGAGGGAGCGGCGATACGTAAGGTCGCCGGACTGATCGCGGCGAGCAACAATGCAAGCTGGAACATGGTCGCGACCGTGGACAGTACGGCGGCGGCGGCGGCCGCTGGCGCTTCAGCGGCGTTGCGGCGCGCCCGCGCGCCCATGGCGCCGATTGTGGCGGTGCTGGAGACGAAGCCGCCGAGGAAACCGGCGAGAGGTAGGCCGTGCCGTGCTCCGACAAGCCGAATGGCGACGTATCCCCCAGCGCTCAAGACCAGGACAAGGATCACCAGGAGCCACAGGGTGCGCGGGTTCAAGACGCCGTAGATGTCCATCGCACGGTCCGGGAGGAGCGGCAGGACGATCAGGGTCGCCGCCACCAGGATCAAGGCGTCGGAGGCCTCATGCTCCGTTAGCACCGAGCTTACGAAGCGCTGCAGAGGTGTCCGGGCGGCGAGCAGGATGGCTGTCACGGCGCCGGTCATCGCGGCCAGGCCGGGCGTGCCCGTGGCAAGCCCGCCCAGCAAGACTGTCAGAACAAGGGCGATCTCGGTGGTGAGCCCCAGATCCTCGCCATGCCGCGCGGCCCAGTAACTCAGCGCAACCAGGACGCCAACGACCAAGGTGGTTACGGCCAGAAGGACCGGTCCCCCGGCCTGAAAACTGACCGCGCCAGCCAGTGCGGCGGCGGTGAATGTGCGGATGCCGGCGGCGCTTGGACCGGCCTGATCGCGCTTGCGCCGCTCTCGCTCGGCGCCAATGAGGAGACCAATCCCCAGCGCCACCACCAGGCCAAGATAGCTGCCGCCGGGTTCAAGTATTGCTTGCCACGCCACTGTCCCGTCCCCGCATCAACGGCTCCGCCAAGCCACAGACTGTCTAGAAGCGATCAACCCTGATTACCAACGCTTTGCCTGTCGCCGGCCGGGCCAGCTCGCGGCGGCGCGAAGCCTGACTGCAACTAAGGTTTGCGCAGAACCGGCGCCATGCGGCGCAGAGTGTCGTCTCTGAGGACGAAATGGTGAAGCAGGGCCGCGCTGGCGTGAAGGCCGACCAGCCAATAGCCCGCCACGCCCACCACTTCATGGATTTCCTTGAGCTGGTCGGCCAAAATCTTGTCTGTTGAAATCAACGCGGGGAGCTGGACCCCAAAGAACGGGATCGGCTTTCCGCTGGCGCTCAGCACCATCCATCCGATGAGCGGCATCAACACCATCAGCCCATAGAGAGCGAGGTGCATGGCTGCCCCCAGCCATTCAAGGGCCGTCGAGGGCCGGCTAGGCCCGGACGTGCTTACACGGACGAGCAATCGAACCAAGACGAGACCGAAGACCGTCAGGCCGGCGGTGAAATGCCAGGCCTTGAACGCCTCGCGGATCTCGCTCCCGCGCGGATAGAGTTCCCGCAATTCAATGAGGGCATAGACCACCACCAGGAGGAGCAGCATGAACCAATGCAGGCCGATTGACAGCCGGCTGTATGTTACGCTCGTCTGAGTCTGCTCGTCCGGCATCTGGCGCACCTCTCCGTTTCGAACGCATTGTGCGCCGCCGGTCGCTGCAAACGTTGATCCAGCGCAACTGCATCAAACACCCATTCCGGTCCCACCAGAACGCTGGGACCCGTTGAACGCCGCGCTGCGGCATGGGGGCGCCGCCGCGAGGGCGGTTTGTTTCAGATCAAGGACTCCCCTGTCGCCGCCGATCTAACGTGGTGAACAGAAGTTTATGGAGCATGTCCTCATGCGCACCCAGATTGTGTTGGTTACCTCGCGTCTTTGGTTAGCGCTGGCGGCGTTCATTTTTCTAGCTGTTTCGGCGGCGGCGCCCGCGGCCCATGCGGCAGGCCACTGGCGTTACGTAAGGATGGAGGTCACGCCAACCGACGCAGAGCTGAACCGTCCGGCGGCTTCAATGCCAGGCAGGGTCTATGAGGCCCATGCGAGCGGTGGCTTTCAGGCGGCGTTCTCAGGCCAGGGCTCTGTGGAGATGACCTTCCGGGCGGATGACGTTGACCGCCGGGTCTATGAAAGCCGTTTGTTGTTCACCTTCAGCGGCTCGGCGCCCATGCAATACCTCACGCCGGGCGACACCATCCGATTGCAGGGCACCCTTATGGTGACCAGCAATTTCCCAGGGGCGGCGGCCACAGGGACGGTGTCCGTGGACAACGGCGACTATCTCATCAACACCGAGGCGCGCGCCGGCCGCAACGGCAATGGGCAGGGCAGTTTCAGAGTTCCCTCGGGCGCAACGGGCACGCCGATGATCATCCATGCCGGCGGCTACATTTCCAGCTACGGCGGCCTTCGAGCCGTCATGAATATCTACTACGAGTGGGTGGAAGGTCCCGCGCCCGCGCGGACCGGCGGCGGAGGGTCTCAGCCGCTTCCCTCACCCACGCCTCCCGCTTTCACGCCCCCCGGCGAAGGGTTCGGCGGCGGCTTCAGCGGCGGCTGGCGCACCAGCGAGGGCGACATGTCCCTCAGCCAGAACGGGGCGCGCGTATCGGGTACGTACACCCAGGACAATGGCCGCATCGATGGGGAAGTGCGGGGAAACCGCCTGAGCGGATTCTGGTCCGAGGGGTCCTCGAACCAGCGCTGCTCGACCCAACGCCTTGGCAGCTTCTACTGGGGCCGCATTGAATGGACCTTGTCGCCCGACGGCCGGCGCTTCGAGGGTTCCGTCTCCTACTGCGATGGGCAGCCCTATTCGTCATGGACGGGGGATCGGACCTCCGGTCCGGCGCCTTACTCGAGTGGCGGACGGGGCGCCCAATCCGGTTCGGCTCCGTCGTCCGGGAGCGGCCGCACAACCCAATCGGGGCGGGATTCCCTCCAGGGCGCCCTGGGAGCGTTGTTGGGCATTCCCGTTCCCGACTCGACCCGGCAGCCCTACACCGCCCCGCCGCCCTACTATCCGCCTTCAAGCGGCCCGCCCACGTCCAGCGGGTCTGCGGCGGGAGGGTTCTCCACCTACGCCGCGCCCTCGCCCGGCGGCAAAGTCTTTGACAACTGGAATACCAGCGGCTGCGGCTCGACCGACACGGCGATCCTGGACGTCAACCGCCCGATGCAACTGGACCGCATCCAGCTGTGGTTCAATTGGCGGGCCAACGAGCGCACCGTGAACTACCGCGTCTATTTCCAAGGCCGCGAGATCGGCGGCGGAACCCTGCGGCGTGGCGACTGCGACCCCTACCAGGCCGCCTGGTGCGCCGCGGACGATAGCCCAGCATCAAGTCTCGCGCCGGGCCGCTATACCTTCCGGCTTGATCGTGCGGCCTTGTGCCAAAACAGCGGTTCGGGCGGAGCGGGCTTCATCAGGGCCTGGGGTTCCTTTCTCTAAGTCCGGGCCGATGACGCTCCGGCGAAAGCGGACGGACTCTACCGGCTCCGGGTTGAGGCAGGTCAATGGCGCCAGCAACGCGCGGGGTCATGCTTCAACACCAATAGGGAAGCAGACATGAACCGGTTGAGAGACAAGGTGGCTGTCATCACAGGCGGCGCGCTTGGCATAGGCCGGGCCGCCGCCCTGCGGATGGCCGAGGAGGGCGCGATTATCGCTATCCTGGATACATTGCAGGATGAAGGCGTCGCCTTGGTCGCCCAACTGACCGCGGAAGGCCGGCAAGCCGGCTACTGGCCGTGCGACGTCTCTTCCGAAAAGCAGGTGCAAACGGTCATCGACGACGTCGCCAGAACCTTCGGACGCATCGACATTGTGGTGAACAATGCGGGCGTCGCCGGTGCGAACAAGCCGACGCACGAAATCACGGAGGCCGAATGGGATTTCGTTCAGGGAATCAATGTGAAGGGTGTCTTCTTCTGCACAAAGCATAGCATCCCCCACCTGCGCGCGGCGGGCGGCGGAAGCATTGTGAACCTGTCGTCGATCTATGGTCTTGTCAGCGCTCCCGATGTTCCGCCGTACCATGCATCCAAGGGTGCGGTGCGCCTGATGAGCAAGACCGACGCCCTTATCTACGCCGCCGACAAGATCCGTGTGAACTCGATCCATCCCGGCTTCATCTGGACGCCGATGGTGGAGCAGCATCTGGGTCAACAGGATGACCCCGACGCGGCGCGGCGTGCTACGGCCGCCCTGCACCCCTTGGGTCACCTGGGAGAACCTGACGATATTGCCTGGGGGGTTGTTTATCTCGCTTCGGACGAAGCCAAGTTCGTCACGGGCTCAGAACTTGTCATCGACGGGGGCTACACGGCGCGCTGACGGCGAATTAGACGACCGCCCCAAACGCCTTTCCGATGAGCGCTGTGGCCGCAAGGGCCAGGGCGCCCCAGAACAGGACCCGCAACGTGGGCCGCCAGGGACGAGCGCCGCCGGCATAGGCGCCGACCCACCCGAGCAGAGCCAGGAAGACGAGCGCGGCGACGGCGACGGCGGGTATGATCAAGGGCGTTGGCGCGAGCAGCACTACGACCAGTGGAAGGCCCGCCCCAACCGAGAATGTCGCGGCCGACGTCAGGGCGGCCTGTACCGGTCTAGCCTGCGAGTGCTCCGATATGCCGAGTTCATCCCGGGCGTGGGCGGCTAACGCATCGCCGGCGTTGAGTTGCGCGGCGACTTTGCGGGCGAGGTCGCGCGTCAGGCCGCGCGCGACGTAAATCTCTGTCATTTCGTCGAGTTCTTGCTCCGGGGCGGTAGCGAGCTCAGCGCGTTCTCGGGCCAGATCACCCGCTTCGCTGTCGGCCTGCGAGCTTACCGACACATATTCGCCCGCCGCCATGGACAGGGCGCCCGCCACCAGTCCGGCCACCCCGGTCAAAAGGACATCCGAACGCGCGGCGCCCGCCGCCGCCACGCCAACGATCAGACTCGCTGTGGAGACAATCCCGTCGTTGGCGCCGAGGACCGCCGCCCTGAGCCAGCTGACTCGCGAGACAGCGTGTCGCTCGTTGTGAGTTTTCAGTCGCGTCACGGATGTCCGCCTTCTGGCAGGGGGCTCCCGCCCGTTCGCTAGCACGCGCCGCGCTGCCTTGAAAATGGCCCGCCGCTGACCGCCGCATACAGGCGGGGTTCATCGGCGCCGGTTTAGGTCTAAAGCCGTTATGGTCCCGACAAGGGACTAGCCGGAGATGCCCCATGAAGACCCTCGCCCGCGCCGCCGCGATCGGCGCCCTCCTCGCGACTTCCGCCCTCAGCGCCCAGGCGCAGCAGACGGCGCCCGCGCCGGCCGCGGACTCGATGTTCCGCGCAACGACCCTCAACCTTTCGGCCTTTGGCGAAGTGCGCACGGCGCCCGACATGGCGACCATCACCCTTGGCGTTCAGACCGAGGCCAAGACGGCGCAAGAGGCGATGCGCGCCAACGCTCAGCGCATGAGCCAGGTGGTCGCCTCCCTGCGCGCCCAGGGGATCGCCGAGCGGGATATCCAAACCTCGAGCCTCAACCTCAATCCGCAGTACCGCTATCAGGAGAACAAGCCGCCGGAACTGATCGGCTATCAGGCCTCCAACAACGTCACCATCCGGGTAATGGATCTGGCCCGGATCGGCGCGGCCCTGGACGCGGCGGTGAGCGTCGGCGCCAACAACATCCATGGCATCAGCTTCGGCCTGCGCGATCCGGCGGTGATCGAGGACGAGGCCCGCCGCAAGGCCGCCACCGCACTCGGCGCCAAGGCCAACCTCTATGCCGGGGCCACCGGGCACAGGGTCGGACGGCTGGTGACCCTGTCTGAGGGCGGCGGCTACTCCCCGCCCCCGCCGATGCCTATGCTGCAGATGGCGCGCGGCAGCTTCGCCAAGGACGAGTCGACGCCGGTCTCAGGCGGCGAAATCGTGGTTCGGATCGATATCAACGGGATGTACGAGCTGACGCGGTAAGGCCGAGCCCCTCTTCTCTCCTCCCTGCGGGAGGGGCCGGGGGTGGGCTTACGCCGCCTGAAGGTTAGATTCGGTCGAGGTCTCCCGGCGCCGAAAAGGTATGTGGGTCATCTCTGAGACCCTAAGCCCTCCCTACCCCTCCCCTAGGGAGGGTAAAACAAGGCGAGCCCTGCTAAAGCCCGGCGTCCGCGAAGGCGTCCTTCAGGCGCCGTTCCATTTCCATCCCCGGCAGGGCCCGCTCGCCGTACATGACGGCGGCGTAGACCACGCCCGGACGGGCCGTGGGGCCTGCGGCCCAACTGACGCTTTCGCAGCCGGTGACGATGGTCTGGCCCGCGGCGGCCTCCTTGACGCGCGCCAGGACCGTGGTGACGCCCGGGCGGGTGCAGGCCTGGCGCTCGACCGTGCAGACGGTGTTGTGGGAGGAGCGCCAGATCACCTCGCCGGTGTTGACCTGGGCCAGGACCACGCAGGTCGCCGGATCGCCGATCGCCGCGCCGACATTGTCGACCAGCGCGTTCTTGTCGACGCCATCGGGCAGTTTCGAACAGGCGGAAAGCAGGACCAGGGAGGCGAAAAGGGCCGCCCGCCTAATCACTTAAGCGGCTTTCTTGACGCGGTTGGCATCGTCCAGCAACACCACGGTCGGGGCGTAGTTGCGCGCCTCGGAGGCGTCGAGCTGGCAGTAGGTGACGACGATCACCTTGTCGCCCTTTTGCACAAGGCGGGCTGCGGCGCCGTTGACGCCGACGACGCGCGAGCCGCGCGGCGCCTCGATGGCGTAGGTGGTGAACCGCGCGCCCGTGGTGATGTTCAGGACATCGACCTGCTCGTGCGGAAATATGCCCGCCTGGTCGAGGAGGTCCTTGTCGATGGCGATGGAGCCCTCGTACTCGAGGTCAGCCTGGGTCACCGTCGCGCGGTGCAGCTTGGCCTTCATCATGGTGAGCAGCATGGGGATAGTTCCCTAAGGGGCTCTACGCGGCAGGTGTGCACCGCAACATTGGGAGGCGGCATATAGCGAGGGTCAGCCCCGCTTTCAATGGCGAGATTAGTCGCAGGCAAGGCTTGCGTCGAGGTAAACAGCGAAGCTTGCTAGCGGTCCGCCGCCGCCATCAGATAGGCGGTCATGTCCGACAGCACCCGGCCGTTGCCGCGGAAGGGCTGCGACAGGGCCAGGATGATGGCCGAGTGGCCGACCCCGGGGTAGATCACCCGCGCGACCGGCGCGCCCTTGGCTTCCAGCGCCTTGGCGAGGTTATCGGTGTGATACTGGCCAACCACCGTGTCGCGGTCGCCGTGCAGCAGCAGTATCGGGGGGGCGTCGGCGCGGACGTGGTTCACCGGCTGGGTGGCGGCAAGGTCGGGGAAATCGCCGAAGGTGCGCTTGGTCTCGTCCACATCCAGCGGCAGGAAGTCATAGGGACCGGCGATGCCCGCCGCCCCCTTGATGCGCGAAAGGTCGACGCCCGCGGCGCGGAAGTGGCTGGGATCGAGGGCAAGCTGGACGGCGTTGTAGGCGCCCGCCGAATGGCCGGCGAGGAGGATCTTGCGGGGATCGCCGCCGTATTCCGCCGCGTGGTCCTGCGCCCAGCGCACGGCCAGGGCGCCGTCATCGAGGAAGGCCGGGTAGCGGACCTCCGGATAGAGACGATAGTCCGGCATCACGGTCAGAAACCCCCGCGCGGCGAGGGCCCGGGCGGCGAAGACGTAGTCCTGCCGGCGGCCGTCAGACCAGCTGCCGCCGTAGAAAAACACCAGGACGGGGGCGCCCTTGATCCCGGCCCTCGGGGAATAGACGTCGAGCCTGTGCCGCGCATGGGGGCCGAAGGGGACATCCTGGCCGACCCGGACCGAGGTGTCCTTGGGGGTCAGGGTGTTGAAGGCGTTGAGCGGCGTGCAGGCGGAAAGGGCGACGGCGCCAACCGCGGCCAGGGACGCGAACAGTTTCATGAGCGAGCTACGCAGGAACACGGGATACAGATCAGCCGCGCCGCGCAAGGTCGCGGACGTAGCGCCGCCAGTTCCCGACATAGTGGGCGGCGGAAAGCTCGAGCCGTTTCGACTCTTCCTCGGAAAGTTCGCCGACCACGCGGGCGGGCGATCCCATGATCTTGGAGCGGTCGGGGAATTCCTTGTTCTCGGTGATCAGGGAGCGCGCGCCCACCAGACACCCCCTGCCGATCTTCGCGCCGTTGAGGATGACCGAGCCGATGCCGATCAATGAACCGTCTCCGACCGTGCAGCCGTGCAGCATGACCATGTGGCCGATGGTCACATTGGCCCCCAGGAGCACTGGGATGCCTTCGTCGGTGTGGAGGACGCTGCCGTCCTGAACATTGGAGTTCTCACCGACCACCAGGGGGGAATTGTCGCCGCGCAGGGTGCAGCCGAACCATATGCTGGCGTTGCGTTTGAGCGTCACAGCGCCCATCACCTCAGCGTTCGGCGCGATCCAGTATTCCCCTTCCGGGGGCAGGATTGGACGCTTTTCGCCCAGATCGTAGACCGGCAATTGACACCTCCGTGACAGCGACGTTTCCCCTTGCTTAAGGCTTGGGGAGCAAGGCTACAGTCACTCTAGTCGGGCGATTCGGGGGCCGACAACGCCGCCGGATCGGAAAACCGCCAAGCGATGATCGCTTAGCGGACTCCTTGAGGGGAGAGGTGAGTGTCGCGTAACGAGTCCTGGCGGCCAGCGTGGCCGCCCCGCATCGGACCGAGCGAGCCTCCGGGCTGTGCACTCTCCCGGCTTTCAGATCAGTTTCGCCAAGGGCGGTCCATTTCGGACTCGCCCTTTTTTCTTGTCCTTGAGGAGGACTTCGTATGACCAAGCGTGCGTTGAAGCGGATGGTGCGTGAGAGCTATGACGAGGCTCGCCACGATGATGCGAAAATCCGCCGGCTGCCGGTAGACCGCAACTGGTCTCCGCTCGGCTCGGCCCACGGCTCCAACGACGACGCGCGCGATCAGGCCTATCTCAAAACCATAAAACCCAAATCCGAGGGCCAGGCCGAACTCATCAAGGCCATCGACGCCAAGAACCTGGTCATGGCCCTGGGCCCCGCGGGCACCGGCAAGACCTACCTGGCCATCGCCAAGGCGGTCGAGGCGCTGGACGCGGGCAAGGTCGGGCGGATCGTGCTGTCGCGGCCGGCGGTCGAGGCCGGGGAATCAATCGGCTACCTGCCCGGCGACATGGAGGACAAACTCGCGCCCTACCTTCGCCCCCTGTACGACGCCCTGTCGGACCGCATGACCATGAAGCGGGTCAAGTTCCTGATGCAGGAAGGGGCCATCGAGATCGCGCCGGTGGGATACATGCGCGGCCGCACCCTCAACAACGCCTTTGTCGTCATCGATGAGGCGCAGAACTGCACCTACGGTCAGCTGAAGATGCTGCTGACGCGCCTGGGCTGGCATTCGACCATGGTGGTGACGGGCGATCCGAACCAGTCGGACCTGTTGAACGGCCTCTCGGGCCTCGCCGATGTCGCCGGCAAGTTCGAGCAGGTCAGCAATATCGCGGTCGTCCGGCTGGCCGAGCAGGACATCGTCCGCCATCCCCTGGTGGCGGAGATGCTTCACGTCCTCTAAACGGAGCCCTGTTCTCAGCGTAGCTTTTGGGGGCGCCTCTTTTGGCGAAGGACATGGATAAGCTCGCGCGGCTGCGCGGAACGCTGCGCGAGCTTTACAAGGAGCAGTCGCCGCGGGCGATCAAGTTCCGTTACGCGGTCCTGCTTCTGGATTTCATGATCATCGGCTTTTTCATCGCCGGACCGATCGTGCGGGAAGCCTCTTCGATCACCTTCCTGACCATCGACTACATCATCGCCTTCTTCCTGGCCCTTGACCTCGCGGCCCGCGCCCTGGCTCAGGCCAAGCCCTGGTCTTTGCTGCGCCAGCCCATCGCCTGGGTGGACGCCTTTGTTCTGATCACCTTGCTCTTTCCATTCTGGCTCTACGGCTTCGCCTTCCTCAGGGTTTTGCGCCTATGGACGGTGTTCCACTCTGAGTTCTTCTGGCGCACGATTGGCCGGCGATACGACGAGACGCGGTGGGAGGAGAGCATCAAGACCGGCGCCACCCTGGCGACCTTCGTCTTCATCGTCACGGGCTTTGTCTGGGTCACCTTCGGCGGCGCCCATGAGAAGATCGCCACCTACATCGACGCGCTCTATTTTACGGTTTCGACCCTTACGACCACGGGCTTTGGCGACATCGTCCTGCCGGGGACCTGGGGCAAGGTCCTCTCCATCCTGCTGATGGTGAGCGGCATCACCCTCTTTCTGCGGCTGGCGCAGGCGCTGATCCGGCCGCACAAAGCCCGCTTCCCCTGCCCCCAATGCGGCCTGATCCGCCACGATCCCGACGCGGTTCATTGCAAGGCGTGTGGTCTGCTGCTGAATATCCCGAACGAGGACTGAGCTTCCTAGATCAGCTGCCAAAACCGGCCCTCTGCGGGCTTACCGCGGCAAATCTTCCGCCAGGATGGCCATTTCGAACATGTAGGAACCTGCTTCGTCCTCGTCCTCGAAGACGACGCCGATGAATTCCTCGCCGACATAGACTTCGCAGCTGTCCGATTGCTTGCGCGGCGTGACGTTGATGCGCGCGTTGGCGAAGGTGCCCCGCAGGTGCGTTTCAACGCGCTTGATGGCCCTGGCGTCCATGATTGGGGTCTCCTTGAGTTCGCGCGAACCTAACGGCCAGCGGGCTCGAAGAACAACCCCAAAGTTGTGGCTAAATCACCCGCTAGATGACGTAGTCGTACACCACGTCGGCCAGGGTATGGTCCATGGACTTGGCGGGCTCTTCGCAGGTCGGGCAGTTGACCAGGCGGGCCGGAACGCCGGCGGCGGTGCAGCCCGCGGGGACGTCTTTCAACACGACGGAACCAGACGCGACCTTGGCGTAGTCGCCGATGTGGATGTTGCCGAGCACCTTGGCGCCCGCGCCCAGCAGCACGCCCTTGCCGATCTTGGGGTGACGATCGCCCCATTCGGCGCCGGTGCCGCCCAGCGTCACCCCCTGGAGCATGGAGACATCGTCGCCAACGACGGCGGTCTCGCCGATGACAATCCCCGTTCCGTGGTCGACGAAGACGCCCGAGCCGATGACGGCGGCGGGATTGATATCAACCTGGAAGAGCTCGGAGACGCGGCTTTGCAGATAGAGCGCCAGCGGCACCCGGCCTTCGGCGTTCAGCCAATGGGCGACGCGGTAGGTCTGGAGCGCCAGGAAGCCCTTGAAATAGAGGAAGGGCTGGAGGTAGCCCTTGCAGGCGGGGTCGCGGTCATAAACGGCGCGAAGGTCGGCTTCGGCCTTGGCGATGATGCTCGGGTCGGCGGTGTAGGCCTCTTCCGCCGTCTCGCGCAGGGACATGGCGCGCAGTTCCTGGTCGCCGAGCTTGCGGGCCAGCTGGTAGGACAGCGCCCGCGACAGGGTGTCGTGGCGGATGATCACGGCGTTGACCAGGGAGGCGAGCGACGGCTCGTCCTTGGCCACCTGGGCGGCCTCCTGCTGAAGCGCGGCCCAGACGGCGTTGGGCGCTTCCACGACTTTCAGGCGCTGGGTCATCAGCCCTCCGACTTTCAGCGACGCTCGCTATACATCAGGCCAGCATAGCACGGGTTAACGCCTGTGGCAGTTCGCCCGTCTGCGCCATGTGGTAGGCGCGCAGCAGCAATGCAACGGTCAGCGAGTCCCTAAGCGCGCCGCCGGCCGCCAGATCGAGGACCTCCTTGAACGGGCGGCGGGCCAGGCGGATCACCTCTGTATCGTCGAGATCCCCCGTCGCGGGGCTCAGGCCGGTGGCGATATAGCCGATGGCGATCTCGTCGGTGACCGAGTTGGAAAGCTCGATTTCATAGGCCTTTAGCCAGGTCGCGGCGGCCAGATGGGTCTCTTCGGCGAGTTCCCGCTTGGCGCTTTCCAGCGGGTCGACGCCCAGCGCGCCCCCGCCGGCGGGGACCTCCCAGGAATATTGGCCGGAGACGAAACGATCCTGGCCGACCAGGGTCACCGTCCCGTCCTCATGGATGGGCAGGATGCCGATGGCGAGGTTCTTGAAGCCGACGACCCCATAGAGAGCGGGATTGCCGGTGGGGGCGGTAGCCTGATGCTCGGTCACACAAATCCATGGGTTATCGTAGCAAACCCTGGCTTCTCCCCTCACCCATTTGGGCCCTTCTGGCGCCATCCAGTCTGGTTTCTTCATGCCAAGGCTCGCAAATTCTCGCCGGGCCTTATACCTGAGGGAACGCGTTCGCGACCCAAGGAAGATCATGGCCATCGACGTTCCCGCCCAGCCCGAGTTCGGCGAGCCCCTGCCGGTGGAGGCCGCGCCCGAGGTGCTGGCGTTCCTGGCGCGGCGGCGGTCGGCGTCTGCCCTGAGCCTGCGCGGTCCCGGTCCGTCAGCCGGGGAGATAGAGACCCTGATCCGCCTGGCCGCGCGGGTTCCGGACCACGGCAAGCTGTTCCCCTGGCGGTTCCTGGTTCTGGAGGGCGAGGCGAAGGCGGCGATGGCCGAAAAGCTCGCGGTCATGGCCAAGAACCGCACCGACGCCCCGAAGGCGACGGCGGCGCTGGGCAAGTTCTCCCTGCCGCCAGTGGCGATCTGCGTCGTCTCGCGCATCATGCCCGGCGACATTCCGGAGTGGGAACAGGTGCTGTCGGCCGGCGCGGTCTGCTCGACCCTGCTCAACGCCGCCAGCGCCATGGGCTACGGCGCCAACT
This sequence comes from Caulobacteraceae bacterium UBA5005, assembly GCA_002398405.1. Lineage (GTDB taxonomy): Bacteria > Pseudomonadota > Alphaproteobacteria > Caulobacterales > Caulobacteraceae > UBA5005. Next base: position 13,983 of record DGYN01000006.1, on the reverse strand, counting down.
GGATCACCGACTGGTATTCGACCGACGAAGCCGCAAAGGCCGTGATCGGGGTTCGGCCGGGCGACCGGGTGGCGGGGATCATCTATATCGGAACGCCGGCCGAGGCGCCGCTCGAGCGGGTGCGGCCGGAGGTCGGGCGGCTGATCTCGCGGCCGGAAGCCGGCTAACGCCCGCGGTATCCCGCAATCCCCTGATCCGGGACCCACAGGCCCTCGGGCGCGGGGCCCGTCTGCCAGAAGACGTCGATGGGGATGCCGCCGCGGGGGTACCAATAGCCGCCAATCCGCAGCCAGCGCGGGACCGCGACCTCGGCGATCTTCTTGCCGATCGCCACGGTGCAGTCTTCGTGGAATGCACCGTGATTCCTGAAGCTTGTCAGATAAAGCTTGAGTGATTTCGACTCGATCAGCCAGTCGCCAGGGGCATAATCGATCACCAGGTGGGCGAAATCCGGCTGGCCGGTGACGGGGCACAGGGAGGTGAACTCCGGCGCATCGAACCTGGCGAGGTAGAGCGTTCCGGGATGCGGGTTGGCGACACGATCGAGGACCGCCTTTTCCGGACTGGCCGGGACCGGCGACTTGCGGCCGAGTTGGGCTTTGGGCGCTTTCATGAGGACAAGGGTTAGACGCGCGCCTTGAGACCCGCAACCATCCGTGTAACAGCGCCGGTCAGACAGGGAGAGAAGGTGATGGCTAAGGCCGATTTCGATGATTTCGTGGTGGTGGTGACCGGGGCCTCGACGGGCCTGGGCCGGGCGATAAGCGTCGAGGTGGCGCGCCGCGGGGCGAAGGTGGTGATCATCAACTACGCCTCCTCCGAAAAGGAGGCCCACGAGACCGCCGCCCTGGTCCGCCAGGAGGGCGCCGAGGCCGTCATCGTCCAGGGCAATGTCGCGGTCGATGAGGATTGCAGGAAGATCGCCGCCGCCGCCGCGCCCTACGGCCGGATCGACGCCCTGTTCAACAATGCCGGCACGACCAAGGTCGTGGCCCATGACAACCTGGACGGGGTCGACGCCGAGGATTTCATCCGCATCTACTCCGTGAATGTCATCGGCGCCTTCCAGATGACCCGCGCCGCCCGCGCCCTGCTGGAGGCCGCGCCCCGGCCCGGCGCGGTGGTGATGACGGCGTCGACCGCCGGCGTCACGGGAGTGGGGTCGTCGGTGCCCTACACCGCCTCCAAGGGCGCGCTGATCATCATGACCAAGTCCCTGGCCCGCGCCCTGGGTCCCAAGATCAGGGTCAATGCGGTCTGCCCCGGCTTCATCGCTACGCCCTGGTTCGAAAAGACCGTGGGAGCCCAAAGCATGGAGGAGATGCGTCAGCGACGGGCGGCCGCCAATCCTCTGAAGGAAGCGTCGGACGCCGAAGACATCGCGACGGTGGCCGTATTCCTGGCATCACCCGACAGCCGGCACATGACCGGCGAAGAGGTCGTGGTGGACGCGGGCCAGAACCTGGCGCTGCGCTAAGGCCGCAGCCCGCTTGCGTTTGGGGCGTTATAGGTTTCCTGTAAGGGCAAAGAACCGTTATGCGGCGATGCTGCATAACGAAAAGATCGGAGGAGCTATGACCATCCTGAGGAACGCCGCTCTGGCGGCTGTCGCTCTTGGCCTGGGCGCCGGGGCCGTCGCCATCGCTCAGAACGGACCGGTCGAGACCCGTCCGCCGATCACCCCCTACAAGCCCGCGTTCCCGGGGCAGACCCGGGCGCCGGAACAGAAGCTGGGCGTCGCCTTCAACGTGGTTCCCGTGGCCCAAAACCTGGCCAACCCCTGGGCCATCGCCTTCCTGCCGGATGGCCGGATGCTGATGACCGAGAAGGGGAGCGCTGGCAGAGGGGCGCCGGCGCCCATTCCGGCCCAATTGCGGATTGTCGGCAAGGACGGAGCCGTCTCGGCCCCAGTGACCGGCCTGCCGCCGATCACCAGCGCGGGCCAGGGAGGCCTGTTGGACGTGGCGCTGGCGCCCGACTACGCCCGCAGCAATCAGATCTATTTCTGCTTTTCCAACCCCGACGAGAACAACACCAATCACACCGCCCTGGCCCGCGCCAAGCTGGTGGACGGGCCCCAGCCCAGGCTCGAAGGCCTGCAGGTGATCTTCAAGCAGTCGCCGTCCCTGGCCTCGAACTTCCACTTTGGGTGCCGCATTGTCTTTTCCCGCGATGGCAAGGTGTTCCTGACCATGGGGGAGCGCTCGGTCCTGCCGGGCCGCGTCCAGGCCCAGGACCTCAAGAGCCTGATCGGCAAGATCGTCCGGCTCAATCTTGATGGCGCCGTCCCGGCCGATAATCCCTTCGTGGGCCGCGCCGACGCGAGGCCCGAGATCTGGAGCTACGGCAACCGCAACGTCCAGGCCGCGGCCTTGCACCCGCAGACCGGCGAGCTGTGGGAGGTCGAATACGGCCCGCAGGCCGGCGATGAGCTCAATGTCATCAAGAAGGGCCGCGACTACGGCTGGCCGACAATCACCTATGGCGTCGAGTACGGCCCCCAGAAGAAGACCATCGGGGAAGGGATTACCCAGAAGGCGGGCATGGAGCAGCCAGTCTATTACTGGGACCCGGTGATCGCGCCCTCCGGCATGGTCTTCTACACCGGCAATCTGTTCCCCCGCTGGCGGGGAAGTCTGTTCGTCAGCGGCCTGCAGCCCCAGGGTCTGCCCGGTGGCTATGTCGCGAGACTCACCGTGGAGGGCGAAAAGGTGGTCGGTGAAGAGCGGCTCGATCTGCCGCCGGGCAGGTTCCGCGACATCCGCCAGGGACCCGATGGGGCGATCTATCTGTTGCAGAGCGGTCCAGCCGGTTCGATCACCAAGCTCGTTCCCAAGCCGTAAGAACAACGACAACAGAGGAGGACACCATGAAGAGAACCCTCATCGCCGGCCTGACTGCCGCCGCCCTGGGCCTTGGCCTTGCCGCCACGGCCATCGCCCAACAGCCGCCCCCCGCGGTCGAACAGGGTCTATCGGCCCTGGCCCTGACCACCATCCCGGCCAAGGGCGGCGCCAAGCTGACCGTCACCTCGCCCTCGTTCCAGCCCGGCGCGGACATTCCCTTCGAATACACGCAGTATCGCGGCAACACCTTCCCGGGGCTGACCTGGACGGCTGGACCCGCTGGCACCCGTTCCTATGCCCTGATCATGCAGGACACCGACGCCATGGTTCGCGGCGCGCCTATCCTGCACTGGACGATGTACAACATCCCTTCGACTTCGCTGGCCAAGGGCATGACAGCCCCGCCGCAGGGCGCATCCTATGGCCCCAATATCCGCGGCGCGAACCAGGCCTATATGGGTCCGCGCACCCCGGCGGGCCCCAAGCACCGCTATCACTTCCAGATCTTCGCCCTTGATACGACCCTGATCGCCGACCCCGCGATGACCTATGATTCGCTCACCGCGGCGATGAAGGACCACGTTCTGGCAAGCGGCGAGGTCGTCGGGCTGGGACAGGTCGATCCCGCCGCGCCGCCTCCGGCGCCTCGTGGAGGGGCGCCCGCCGCCCCGCCGGCGGCCGCACCCGCCCCGAAGTAAATCCAAGCAAGGCAAAGCTTTGAAGGGCCGGCGCCGGCCCGCCCTTTTGATTCCCCCTAAATGGCAGGCAGCGGCGCCCTTTATTTGTGCAAAAATTGGGCGTTGCAGAAATGTGACGCCCAACAATCAAACAGTTGCACCCCGCTTTTTGGATTGCTGCGCCGCACAATGTTGAAGCTATACCAGGGCTACGGCCTTAATCACGGCCGAACCGGAGCCAGTGCGCCGGGAGATACCGGGCAGGTCTTAAGAGCCTGATCGTGGGTCAACCAAGGGGATAAAAATCAAATGAAAATGCTGAAAGCCGCTCTCTGCGGGGCCGTAGCGTCCATCGCCATGGCCGGCGCTGCGCAAGCGCAGGAATTCACCTTCAACATCGGCGCCGCGAGCGACTACGTGTTCCGCGGTCTCGACCAGACCTTTGACGCCGAAGGCCAGATCTTCGGCGGCGTGGATGTCACGGCCGACAAGTTCTACGCCGGCGCCTGGCTCTCCAACACGGGCCCGGACGGCGACGGCGCGGTCGAGTACGACCTCTACGCCGGCTTCAAGCCGGAGCTGGGCGGCGCGACGCTCGACCTGGGCCTGATCTACTACGCCTACACCGACAATGACTCTGGCTCGGTCAGCTCCGACCTGAATGCCCTTGAGTTCAAGGCGGCGCTCAGCGTTCCGGCTGGTCCGTTCACCCTCGGCGGCGCCCTCTACTACTCGCCCGAGAACGGCGGCTTCGGCGACGAATCCACCACCTATATCGAGGCGAACGCGGCCTACACCTTCGAGAACGGCCCGACCATCTCGGCGGCCATCGGCAACTTCTCGGCCGACGTTGTGGCTCCGATCGACAGCTACACCACCTGGAACATCGGTGCGACCTTCCCGGTCGGTGAGAAGTTCTCGATCGACGCCCGCTACCACGGCTCGGACGACGACGCCGAAACGGCGTTTGGTCCCGACCTCGCCGACGACTTCTTCGTGATCACCGGCAAGTTCACCTTCGGTCTCTAAGACCGCCTAGTCTTTCTGCGGTTAAGGGCTGCCGGAGTGATCCGGCGGCCCTTTTCTTTTGTCCGCCGCCCTCTAAGCTTCAGCCAACAATGACGCCCGGGGAAAACGGGCGGGGCGCCTGGGAGAGTCACCATGAACCAAGGTATTATCGCTGCCGCGACGTTGAGCGCGGCGCTGCTGGCGGCCACGACCGCCTCGGCCCTCTATCAACCCTCGCCGGGTGAAGCGCTGTTCGATGCGCGCTGCGGCGTCTGCCATGGCCCCGATGGCGACGAACGCGCGCCCAAGCGGGCGGACCTGGCGACGCGCACCCCGGCCCAGATCATCGACGCCATGACCAACGGCTCCATGAAGCCGATGGCGGCGGGCCTCTCCACCGATCAGATGGCCAGTATCGCGGGCTTCCTCACGGGCCGCCCCGCCGCGCCCGCCGCTCCGGCCCCCGTGGCCGCCCAACCCAAGGGCCCGGCGCCTACGATAGATCAGGCGGCCGCCGCCGCCGGCATCGGGCGCGGCAACCCCGCCCCGGCTGTCCAGCCCGCCGACAAGATGTGCGCCACCCATCCGGCGATCCGCGCCACGGCCACAGACTGGAACGGCTTTGGCAAGGACACCATCGGCACGCGCAACCAGCGCGGCACAACCCTCAACGCCAGCAACGTCGAGCGCCTTAAGGTCAAGTGGTCCTTCGCCGTGACCGGAGGCCGCTATGGCCAGCCCACCGTGGTGGGCGACTGGCTGTTCCTGACCACCGGCGGCGGCCATGCCTTCGCCCTGGACAAGAATACCGGCTGTGTCCACTGGCGCGCGGACATTCAACCCTCCCGCACCTCGCCGGTGGTCCAGAACATCCCCGGAATGACGCCCAGCGGCTGGGTCCTGTTCCTTGGCGACCGCAACCGCGACGTTCAGGCGCTCGACGCCATGACGGGCAAGCCCTTGTGGAAGACCAACGTAGAGACGCATCCGCGCGCGGTGCTCACCGGATCGCCCGTCTACTATGGCGATACGCTCTATGTGCCGACCTCCTCCGGCGAGGAGGTCACCGCTTCGGTCGCCGACTACAGCTGTTGCACCTTCATCGGCGCGGTGGCGGCGCTGGACGCAAAGACCGGCAGGCTGAAGTGGAAGACGCCGATGATCGAGGGCAATCGCCCGACCCGCAAAAACGCCGCGGGCACCCAGATGTACGGCCCGGCCGGCGCCGCCATCTGGTCGCAGCCAACGGTCGATCCCAAGCGGGGCAGCATCTACGTGGCCACCGGTGACAGCTATACAGAGATCGACGCCCCGCGATCCGACGCCATCGTCGCCCTCGACATGGCGACCGGGAAGATCAAGTGGCACGCCCAGGTCACGCCTAACGACAACTTCCTGGTGGGCTGCAATCCGGCCCGCCCCGCCATCAACTGTCCGCTTGGAACACTGGGGCCCGACGTCGACTTTGGCGCCTCGCCGATCGTCCACACCCTGCCGAGCGGCAAGCAGATCCTGCTCGCGGGCCAGAAGTCGAGCGAGGTCTACGGCCTCGACCCAGATACCGGAAAGGTTCTGTGGGAGACCAAGCTTGGGACCGGCGGCGCGCTTGGCGGCATCGAGTGGGGCATGGCGGCCGACAATCGCCGCCTCTATGTGAGCAATTCCGACAGCGGCCGGCCCGCCCCGGCCAATCCCAGCGTCTCCGCCCTCGATCCGGCCACCGGCAAGGTGATCTGGCAGACGAAAGCGCCGCGGGTTCCCTGCAACCTGGCCCGCTGCAATGTCGCCCAGTCAGCTCCGCCGACGGTCATCCCGGGCGTCGTTTTCGCCGGTGGCATGGACGCCTGGATAAGAGCCTACGCCGCCGACACCGGCCGCACCCTTTGGCTTTATGACGCCGCGGCCAGGACCTATGAGACCGTCAATGGGGTCAAGGATCAGAGAGCCGGATCGTTCGATGCGACAGGGCCGGTGGTCTCCGGCGGCGCCATGTACGTCATCGCCGGCTACTCGGGCGCGACGGGCGCGATCGGCTATCCGCTGAACGTCCTGCTGGCCTTCACCGTCGACGGCAAATAGCCCTCAAGGATAGGGGCGTTCTTCGCCGCGCGGCGTCGTCAGGATCAGGCGCCCGGCCCGGCGCTCGGCATAAGCCGGGCCGACCGGGACCTTGCCGTGGCCGCCGGGGATGTCGAGGACGTAGGCCGGCTGGCAGAGGCCCGAGGCCGAGGCGCGCAGGGCCCGCATCACCGCCTGGCCCTCTTCGAGCGTCGTGCGATGCTCGGCAGTGCCGGGAGCAAGGTCGGCGTGGTGCAGGTAGTAGGGCTTGATCCTGGCCTCGACCATGGCCCGCATCAGGGCTTCCAGCACGGCCGCATCATCGTTGACGCCCCTCAGAAGCACCGTCTGACCCAGCATGGGAATGCCGGCGTCGACGATGCGGGCGCAGGCGGCCAGGGCCTCATCGGTCAGTTCGCGGGCGTGATTGGCGTGCAGGGCCACGTAGGTCGTCTTGCCTGACGCCTTGAGGGCCGCGACCAGCGCATCGGTGATCAGTTCAGGCGAGGCGACGGGGATGCGGGTATGGACGCGCACGACCTTCACCTGGGGAATGGCCGCGATGCGCTTCATCGCTTCGGAAAGGCGGCGGGGCGAAAGGATCAGCGGATCGCCGCCGCTGAGGATGACCTCCCAGATCTGCGGGGTCCGCGCGATATAGGCCAGCGCGGCGTCCAGGGCGTCATCCGACAGCGCGCGGCCGTGCTTGGGGCCCACCATCTCGCGCCGGAAGCAGAAGCGGCAATAGACGGCGCAGATCGGCGTGAGCTTGAGCAGCACCCGGTCGGGATAGCGGTGGACGAGGCCCTCGACCGGAGAATGCGCTTGATCACCGATGGGGTCGGCCAGCTCCTCAGGATTGGTGATCAGTTCCAACGCGTCTGGGATGAACTGGCGCGCGATGGGGTCGGCTGAATCCGCCGGATCGATGAGTCGGGCCAGGGCGGGAGTCAGCGAGACGGCATAGCGGGCGGCGACGGCCTCAAGGCCGGGCAGCTGCTCGGGCGCGATAAGCTTGGCGTCAGCCAGGTCGGCGGGGGTCTTCAGGGGCCGCATGGGCCGGTTCTTCAGGATTCAACCACCGGAGTCCAGATGACGTCCTCGATGTGCCCCGCTCCGGTCGCCAACATGACCAGGCGGTCGAAGCCCATGGCCGCCCCGGCCGCCGCCGGCATCCGGCCCAGGGCCTCGAGGAATTCCTCGTCGATGGGATAGCGCTCGCCATGGACGCGGGCCTTTTCGTCCATCTCGGCGGTCAGGCGGGCGCGCTGTTCGACCGGGTCGGTCAGCTCGGAAAATCCATTCACCAGTTCGACGCCGCAGACATAGACCTCGAACCGTTCGGCAAGTCGCCGGTCCTCCGGTTTGCGCCGCGCCAGCGCCGCCTCGCAGGCGGGATAGTCGCAAAGCAGGGTCGCCCTCCCCTCGCCGAGGCGCTTCTCGATCCTGCCCACCAGCAGCCTGCTAAAGATGTCGGCCCAGGTGTCGTCCGGCGCGACACGCTCGCCGGAGGTCAGGGCAGCCTTGGCCAGGGCCTCGCGGTTACCGGCGCCATCACCGTCGAGGGTGGCGAGGAGGTCGATCCCGGCATGGCGCTCAAACGCCTGCGCCACGGTAAGCCGCTCCGGCTCAGCGCGGGGGTCGGCAGTCAGGTCGCGGAACCGAAAGGCGCCGGCCCCCGCCGTGTCGGCCGCGATCCGCAGGATCTGGCCGCAGTCCGCCATCAAGGCCTCATAAGTCGCGCCCGTCCGGTACCACTCCAGCATGGTGAACTCGGGATGGTGCAGGGCCCCGCGTTCCCGGTTGCGAAAGACGCGGGCGAAATCGAAAATCTTCTCCTCCCCCGCCGCCAGCAGTTTCTTGCAGGCGAACTCAGGCGAGGTGTGCAGGTAGAGGGGCCGCGACGCCCCGTCCGGTCCGGTGAGCGATGTCTCGAAGGCGTGCAGATGCGCCTCGTTGCCGGGGGAGAGCTGCAGGGCGCCGGCCTCCACCTCGGTAAAGCCGTCCGCCTCCAGCCAATCCCGCAGGGCGCGCTTGATACGGCCTCGAGCCACCAGCAGCGGCCGGCGCCGCGCATGGGTATCGGCCAGGGTAAAGCTTGGACGGCTTTGCAAGGTCAGCGGTTTCCTATAGGTCCGTCACGCCTAACGAGGAGGACTAAAAGAGTGAAAGTCGCAGCCAGCTCGCTTCGCCGCGGCAACGTCGTGGATATCGACGGCAAGCTTTACGCCGTCCTCACCGTTGAGAACATCCATCCCGGCAAGGGAACGCCCGTCACCCAGCTCGACATGCGCCGCATCAGCGACGGGGTGAAGGTGTCCGAGCGCTACCGCACCACCGAACAGGTGGAACGCGCCTTCGTTGACCAGCGCGACTACAACTTCCTCTACGACGACGGGGACGGCTACCACTTCATGAACCCCGAGAACTACGACCAGGTCTCCGTGCCCGCGTCGGTGATCGGGGACGCCGCTCCCTATCTGGGCGAAGGCGTGACGGTGCAGCTTTCCCTGCACGACGGCGTGCCGATCGCCATCGAACTGCCGCAGCGCGTGGTCCTCGAAGTCACGGAAACCGAACCTGGCATGAAGGGCCAGACGGCCTCGGGCTCCTACAAGCCCGCGGTGCTGTCCAATGGCGTCCGCACCATGGTCCCGGCCTATCTGACCCCCGGCACCAAGATCATCGTCATGACCGCCGACGGCTCCTACGTCGAACGGGCCAAGGACTAGGTCTTACCAATAAGGGCCGACGCCGTAGTAGGCGAAGAGTTCTTCGTCATAGCGGTCGCCGCCGCCGAAGGCCTCCAGCTCGTCACGGGTGAAGACCGGGGCGGCTTTCAGCTTTTCCCGAGTGAGGCCGACCACATAGCCATCGTGCTCAGTATTGTACTCCAGGGCGTTCCACGGCAGCGGGTGAAACTTCTCGCCGATCCCTAGGAAGCCGCCGAAGGACATCAGGGCGTACTTCACCTGGCCGGAGACCTTGTCGATGGAGAGGGTCTCGATGTGGCCGATGCGCTCGCCCGCCGGGTTGAACACAGGGGTTCCGTTGACGCGGTCGGAGGTGATCAGCGGATGGTCGGACATGACGGTTGCTCCGGGTGGTCCCCCTCCCTTTTAGAAGGGGAACATTTCGCCCGCCACCCTGGTTGTGCTTCCGTCAGAGGCAGCTGAGGAAGAGACCGGCGGGACCGCCGGTCGATCAAAGCCCGGCGGACCGGTTCGATAGGGCCGATCTACCGGGCTTTGTCATGCCGCCAAGCTCCTGCTAGGCCTTGGCCATGACAATCACGCAGAACTGTTTCAAGAGCGGCCGGCACGAGACCTTTTACCTGGCTGCCGGGCCCGAGAGCGGCACGCCGATCATCTTCGTCCACGGATGGCCGGAGCTTTCCATCTCCTGGCGCCACCAACTGCCTCATTTCGCCGCCTTGGGATACCGCGCCATCGCCCCGGATATGCGCGGCTATGGCAAGTCCACGGTGCATCCGCGGCACGAGGACTACAGCCTTCGGGAATCCGTGGCCGACATGATTGAACTCCTCGATCACCTGGGCGCGGACAAGGCGGTCTTCGTCGGGCACGACTGGGGAACGCCCGTGGTCTGGTCCCTGGCCCAGCACCACCCGGACCGCTGCCTCGCCATCGCCGGCCTGTGCGTGCCCTATCAGCCCGATGGTTTCACGGCGGAGAACAGCATCCCGCTGTGCAATCGCGATCTCTATCCGGAGGCGGACTATCCGGCGGCGCAGTGGGACTACCAGCTGTTCTACCGGGAGAATTTCGACGCGGCCCGCAAGGCTTTCGAGGCCAATGTGCGGGGTACGGTGAACATCCTCTTCCGGTCGGCGAGGCCGGAGGCCAAGGGCAACCCCTCCCCCACCGCAACGATCCGCAAGCGCGGCGGCTGGTTCCCCGGCGGCGGGGGAGCGCCCGACGTGCCGCGGGACCCAAAGATCCTCACCGAGGCGGATGAGGCGATCTATGTCGAGGCCCTGACCCGCAACGGGTTTTTCGGCCCCGACAGCTGGTACATGAACGCCCAGGCCAATGTCGCCTTTGCGGAGGAGGCGCGGGCCAACTGGCGCCTCACCCTGCCGGTGCTGTTCTTCCACGCCATGTACGATGTCGTCTGCGAGACCATCGACTCCCGCCTTGCCGAGCCGATGCGCGAGCACACCGAAGACCTCACCGAAATGATCGTCGAATCCGGTCACTGGATGGCCCAGGAAAAACCCGTGGAAGTGAACGAGGGGATCGAACGCTGGCTGGCGGCGAAGGGTTTGTGACGGCCCTCCCGGCCGATTGATCCTGCTCAAGGCGGAGGGGCGGTCCAAGGGCGATCTAGCGGCATGGCCAAGCGCTCCTCCATCGCCGCATCCCTTCGGGGATTAGTCCTGGTGGGCGTCGTTCTGGCGCTTTCCGCCGCCGCGCCGCAGAGTGCCGCGCCCCTGTCCTCGGCCGAGCGCTCGGCGATCGTGGAGGCCCTGGCCCGGGACGACGCGCCCCCTGCCCTGACCGTCAACGCTTCCGACCAGACGCTCCTCGCCGCGGCCGCGGAATATGCCCGCAAGATGCTCGGCCAGCGAATTGAACCTTCGAGTGTCGAGCGCATGTGGACCATCGAGCCGCCGCGGGCGAATCTCGGCGATGCGTTCGCCGCGGCGCGCGCCGGGAACAGCCTCCCAGCCTGGCTTGCCGGCCTGGAGCCGGATTTGCCGGAGTACCAGGCGCTGAAAGCCGCCCGGGCGAAGTATGTCGCCATCGTCACGGCCGGCGGTTGGCGCGATCTTCCTGCTGGCAAGGCGATCAAGAAAGGCGACCAGGGTGAAGCGGTTCTCGCCCTTCGGGCGCGGCTGCTCGCCGAAGGCTATGCGATGACGGCCACTGAGACGCCCCAGCTTTTCGACGCGGATCTCGAAGCGGCGCTCGGGCGCTTTCAGCAGTTGCAGGGGCTGGAGTCGGATGGCGTCGTCGGGTCCGGGACGCGCCAGGCGCTCAACATCACCGCCGCCGAACGGCTCAGCCAGATCGACGCCAACCTGGAGCGGCTTCGCTGGCTGCCCAGGCCCCTGCCCGCGGACCGCATGGTGGTCGACACCGGCCGGGCGGAATCGGCTCTCTATCTGGCCGGCCGCCCAGCGCTTTCCATGCGCATGGTGGTGGGCAAGCCCTCCACCAAGTCGCCGATGTTCGCCTCGACCCTGCAAGCGGTCGTTTTCAACCCGCCCTGGAATGTTCCGGCTTCCATCGCCGCCAACGAAGTTCTGCCCAGGGCGCGGCGCCAGCCCGGCTATTTCGCCAGCCAGGGCTTCATCATCAAGCCGGACGGGGGCGTGCAGCAGAAACCCGGACCCAAGAACGCTCTTGGCCGCCTCAAGATCGAGTTGCCGAGCCCCTTTGGCGTCTATCTGCACGACACCCCCAGCCGCGCGGCCTTTAGCCAGACCGGGCGCCATCTGAGCCACGGCTGCATGCGCCTGGAGAAACCACGGGAACTTGCTCAACTTCTTCTGAATTGGAGCCGGGAGGACGTCGATGCCGAAGTGAACAGCGGGGCGACCCGGCGCCATGCCCTGCCGCGCCAGATTCCCCTGCTCGTGGTCCACACGACCGCCTTCGCCGAGGCGGGCGGCGCGGTGGCGTTTCGGCCGGACGTCTATGGATGGGACGCCAAGCTGACCCGCGCCCTGGCGAACCGGCCCGTTCAACAGGCCGCGGCGGCCCCGCTCGTGAGCGAGTGTTCCGGTTAAATTATTGCCCAGATTGGGTGTATAAGGCGAAGCGTACAGTCGGAGGCGCTCGTCATGTTATCCCGTCGCCGCGCGCTGGAAGGCGCGTTCTTTTCGGCCGCGACCGCAGCCCTGGGCGGCCGGGCTATGGCCGATCCGCTCGCGCCTCGGGCGCTGTCGATGCTGAACCTTCATACCGGGGAGCGGCTGAAGGCCGTCTATTGGGACGCCGGCGGCTATGTGCAGGATGCGCTCAGGGGCTTCGACAAGCTGTTGCGCGACCACCGGACCACCGAAGTCCATCCGATCGATCCCGGGGTGTTCGACATCCTCAACGCCCTGCAGGTAAGGCTCGGCGTCGAGCCGACCGTTCAGATCATCTCCGGCTACCGCTCGCCCGCGACAAACGCGGCGCTGCACGACAAGAGCGCCGGGGTCGCCACCGGCAGCCTGCATATGCAAGGCAAGGCGCTCGACATCCGCGTCCCCGGGGTGAAGCTCGCGAACCTGCGTGATGCCGCCTGGGCTCTGCAGAAGGGCGGCGTCGGCTTCTATCCTGGCAGCGACTTCGTCCACGTGGACGTCGGCCGGGTGCGTCGCTGGTAGCTGCGATAGGGGTGTCAACGCCGGCGCCCAGGCAAAGAAAAACCCCGCCGGCGACGCCGGGCGGGGGTTCCTATGCTTGGGTGCGGGAGCAGGATTTGAACCGTGAGGCGCGGCGCTGCAGGCGTCGAAAAGTCCAGTGGACCTTTCGAAGCGGCGAACGCCCGGAGCGCAAGCGAAGGGCCCGAAACCTTCAGGTTATGAGCCTGACGAGGTGACCCGGCGAAACCTGCAGCGTCGGCGGCGAACGGGCTGCGGCCTCCGGCGGCCGCCGCCGCGGCAAACAGCAAAACGCCGCCGGTTTGATCCGGCGGCGTCTTGTTATGCCCCTTGGGTGCGGGAGCAGGATTTGAACCGTGAGGCGCGGCGCCGCAGGCGTCGAAAGGTCCCGTGGACCTTTCGAAGTGGCGAACGCCCGGAGCGCAAGCGAAGGGCCCGAAACCTTCAGGTTATGAGCCTGACGAGGTGACCCGGCGAAACAGAAAGCATTTGCGCCGCGAACGGGCGGCGACCTGAGGCGGCGCCGTCGCCGAGAACAGCAAAACGCCGCCGGTTTGATCCGGCGGCGTCTTGTTATGCCCCTTGGGTGCGGGAGCAGGATTTGAACCTGCGACCTTCAGGTTATGAGCCTGACGAGCTACCGGGCTGCTCCATCCCGCGTCAGGGGGCATTTCCCGCGGCGAAGCCCGCGAAGTAGTCATGAATGAAGGGGTGAGAAGAACCTGAGATAAACACGCATCCGCTTTGTAGACCTGGCAGCGACCTACTCTCCCGCGCCTTAAGACGAAGTACCATTGGCCCAGGAAGGCTTAACGACCGAGTTCGGAATGGGATCGGGTGGGGACCTTCCGGCATAACCACCAGGTCAACAAAGAGGATGCGAGAAGACATCATAATCTTGGAATTCAAACGGTATCTTTAGTGTATTCGCATGAGTTCAACTAAGAACGATCAAGCCGATCGAGCTATTAGTACCGGTAAGCTACACCCCTCGCGGAGCTTCCACACCCGGCCTATCAACGTAGTAGTCTACTACGGCTCTCAGCGAAGCCTTGTT
>DGYN01000074.1 GCA_002398405.1 Caulobacteraceae bacterium UBA5005 | reverse complement strand
ACCACCGGCGGCAATGCGCTGAAGTTCTATGCCTCGGTCCGCCTCGACATCCGCCGCACCGGCTCGATCAAGGTGCGCGACGAGGTCGTCGGCAACAACGTCCGGGTCAAGGTGGTCAAGAATAAGGTCGCCCCTCCGTTCCGCGAGGTTGAATTCGACATCATGTACGGCGAGGGGATCTCCAAGCTCGGCGAGATCATCGACCTTGGCGTCAAGGCCGGCGTCATCGAAAAATCCGGCTCCTGGTTCAGCTATGACTCGATCCGCATCGGCCAGGGCCGCGACAACGTCCGCGAGTTCCTGAAGACCAATGTCGACATCGCCAACAAAATCGAAGCCGCCGTCCGCGGCGCCTCCGGCAAGATCGAGGAAGAACTCCTCGTCGGCGGCCCCGACCCCCTCGAAGGCGGCCTGGAGGACTAAAGTTCTACATCGCGCTGGCGGGCCCCGCAGGCCGGTCCCACCCCGGCCCACCTGCCGCTAGCCCACCTGTTCCCCGTAGCCTTGGCGAAGGGGGGCGGACCGGCGCACCATGGCGCCCGAGGCCCCACCCCGCCTCGGGCGCTTTTTTTTGCTCCGAAGGGTTCGTCGCCAAACCGTCATCGCCTCATAACTGAACCGTCGTTTCCCAAGCGTAGCCACCCCTCGACTTTTGGGGGATTGCTTCATGCTGAAACGCCGTCTGGCCCTGGTGGCCGCTTGTTCGTTCGCCGGTCTTTCCACTGAGGCTCTGGCCCAGTCGCTGTCCTTCGCGACACCCAACCTCACCACCGCCGCGGGCCCCGCAACGGTTACGCTAAACGGCGTCCCCTTCACCAACCAGGGTCTGGTCGGGACCGGCCGCCTGCCAGCGACCTTGAAGGACTTCAACGGCGAGACCCTCGGCTCCTTCTCCGGCATGGCCTTTGATCTACCGACCTGGCGCCGCAATGCCGACGGAACCTATGCCGCCAGCCTCTTCACCCTGCCGGACCGGGGTCCGAACGGGGTCGGCGGTCTTGCCACCACCAACTACGCCTCACGGCTCAACAAGTTTTCCATCACCTTCAACCCTTATACCGGAAGCGCGTCGCTGACCCCGGGCCAGACCCAGCTCAGCCTCACCCAGGCGGGCGGCTTCCTGCTTCGGGACGAGACGGGGCAGCCCTTCACCGGCCGTGATCCTCAGGCGGGCTTGCTGACCCGGGGCGGGGTCACCTATCCCTCGCCGCCAGCGGGCGATTTGGGCGCCGGCAAGATCTCCATGGACGCCGAGGCCGTGACCTTCCTGCGCGATGGCAGTTTCTATGTGGGCGACGAATACGGCGCCATGATCTTCTACTTCGATAAAACCGGCAAACAGATCGGCGCGATCGCTCCGACCGGGGCAATTGTTCCGCGTGTCGGCGGCGCGATCAATTTCAACGGCGCCAACGATTCTCCCTTGGTTCCCGGCACCACTGGCCGGCGCTCCAATCAGGGCATGGAGGGGATTTCCGTCTCTCCCGACGGGAAGCGCCTGTTCGCGGTCCTGCAGAGCGCGACCCTGCAGGACAATCCAACCAATGTGAATCAGCGGCGCAACAACACCCGTGTCCTAGTCTACGACATTTCCCAGACCCGTACGCCGACCAAGCCGGTCGCCGAATATGTCCTGCAGTTGCCCGGCATCCAGACGACGGGCGCGGGCGGGGCGCTCAATGCAGTCGGCGCCCAGTCCGAAATCTTGGCCCTGAATTCCACTCAGTTCCTTGTCCTGTCCCGCGATGGCAACGGCCGGGGCGTCGGCAACACACGCCCGACGGTCTTCAAGAGCGTTCTGCTGGTTGATGTCACTGGCGCGACCAACATCGCCGGGACCGCATTTTCCGACGGCGTGACCCCGATCTCGACCACGGCGGCCGCCAACGGGACGGGCGTTCTTGACCCCTCAATCGCCCCGGTGAAGTTCGTCGAACTGGTCAATATGCTGAACCCGGTTCAGCTGGGTAGGTTTGGCATGAACCTCAATACGGCCCCTACAGACCGCTTCAGCCTGTCGGAAAAGTGGGAAGCCATGGGCTTGGTCCCGGTTCTGGAGGAGGGCGCGCCCCAGGACTTCTTCCTGCTGATCGGCAACGACAACGACTTCATTTCCACCGACGTCGACGCGGCGGGTATCGTTGACGCCAACACCTCTCTCACCGATCCGGCGAGCGGCGTGGGCGACAACGAAAACGTCATGCTGGTCTACCGCCTCACTCTTCCCACCTACATCGACCCCGAGGCCCTCGCCGCCCTGGAAACGACCGGTCCCATCGCCCTGCTCAACGCCCGGCAGACGGCCATCCAGTTTGCCGCCGCCTCGGGATCGGCCTCCATGCAGGCGGCCGACTCGGTTCGCCGGCACGAACAGGCGGGCCAGGCGCTGGAGGGCTATCGCCTTTGGGCGCAGGGCTTCTTCCGCCGTGGATCCAGTCCCTTTCAAAATCTCGCGGCGGAGGGCGGGAGCCTGGCGGTTGGATTTGAGGCCGGCGAAGGCCAGGCCCGTTTTGGCGTCACTGTCGCGCGGGAGGAATTCGAGGACGATGCGACCCTCTTCGCGATCGACGGCGCCGCGACGTCCGCCTCTGTCTACGGCGTCCTGGTCCAGGAAAGCGGTCTCCATCTCGCCGGCGCCGCGACCCTGGGCGGCGTGGATCTTGACCGCATCACCCGGCCCTCCGCCTATGGGCAGACGGCGACCGGCGCCACCGACGGCAAGGTGATGGGCCTCGAGGGCGAGGCCGGCTGGACGTTCAAGTCCGGCGGGGCCTCGTTCGGCCCCTTCATCAACCTGCGCATGGTCAAGGTCGATCTCGACGGCTACGTCGAGACGGGCGCTTCGGTCAGCAACGCCGCGATGCCGGACAACGACTACCGCCGGGTGGAGACGACCCTGGGCCTCGAAGGGGCCTTGCCGATGGGGCCGGTCATTCCGTCCGGCAGGATCGGCTATGTCATGGTCAGCGAGGGCGGAGACGACGCGCCCCTGGCCGCCCTGGCCGCGAATTTGGGAGCGACGGCGGCGCTGGCCGTGCCTGCCTACGACGACGGATATGCCTTGCTCGGGGTGGCCCTGGACGGAAAGAACGGCCACTTCACCTGGCGGGCGGGCTTCGAGGCGCGCTTTACCGACGCTGACACCTCAGGCCAGGTCATGGTGGGGATCGGTCGGGCCTTCTAGCCCGGCCCCGCCTCACTCCTCCCCCACCGTCAGCAACTGCTGGGCGCTAAGCCCTCCGGCGCCAGCTGTTGCATCTCCGGACCCGCGAAGATCTCCGCGACCCGGGCCTCGAGTTCGTCTTCGCTGATCTGTCCGCTCAAGGCTTGCGCCTCCAGGTCCTCCAGTTCGTCGCGGAACACGTCCTGGCGGCCATGGCTTCTGGGCGCCATTGCCGCGGCCGCCCACCGCCGGGTCTGGACGCGCAGCCAGTCCCGTCCAAGGTCGTCGCTCGCCGCACGCCCGTCAGCGATCTCGAGCATCTCTTCGGCCAACAGCTCCACCTGGGCTTCCCGGGCGAGTCGATAGGCGTTGCGGAACTCCTGGTCGTCCCGCACGCGCTGATGGACCGTATTGCGGTCAGGCATCCCCGCCGCTCGATCCGGGCCGCAGATGCGGATCATGGGCTCGCCATTGGCGATCCTGTTGAGGATTTCTTCGGTGACTTCGGGGGGTGAAAAAGACACGGGCATGAGGGTGCGTAGGCATCGTGGCCTCCTTGATGTTTGGACATGTGGGATACGGGCGGCCGGCGCCTTGGGCGCAATAACCGGTCCTGCTCAAACCATGCCGCCGTCCGTGCGCAGAACGCCAGCGGCTTTCTGTGGCGAAAATCCGTGGCGCCTATTTCCCCACATGGCGGCTATGGCGCCGCCCGTGCGGATTGCGGGCCGCCCTAGCCCAGCGCCGCGCGCACCGCCGCCAAACCCTCTGCGGCCTTGGCCGCATCGGGCGCTCCGCCCTGGGCGAAGTCGGGCTTGCCGCCCGCGCCCTGGCCGCCCATGGCCAGGACCCCGGCTTTCGCCAGTTCCGCGGCGTTGATCCTGCCGGCCAGGTCCGCGGTGACCGCGACGGTCAAAGCCGCCTTGCCCTCCGCCGTGCCCACCAGGGCCACGACACCAGAGCCGACCTCCTTGCGGAAGTCCTCGGCGATGCCGCGCAGGTCCTTGCCGCCGACGCCTTCCATGACCCGGGCGATCAGCTTGACGCCGCCGACCTCCTCGATGGTCGCCCCGCCGCCTGAGCCGCCGCCCATGGCCAGCTGCTTCTTGGCGTCGGCCAGTTCCTTCTCCAGCCGCTTCTTGTCGGCCACCAGGCTATCGACCCGGGCCTGTACCTCGGCGACCGGTGTCTTGAACTGCTCGGCCAGGCCCTTGGCGACCCCGGCCTGATCCAGCAGATAGCGGCGCGCCGCCTCGCCGGTCAGGGCCTCGATCCGCCGCACGCCCGCGGCGATGCCGGTCTCGGCGATGATCTTGAACAGGCCGACATCGCCCGTGCGCGCCACGTGCGTCCCGCCGCAAAGCTCCACCGAATAATAGCCTTCGTCGCTGTCCAAAGCCTTGCCCAGCGCCAGGACCCGCACCTTCTCCCCGTACTTTTCGCCGAACAGGGCGATGGCGCCGGCGGCGATGGCCTCCTCGGGCGACATCTCCTCGGTCTTGGCCGGGACGTTCTGGCGGATAACCGCATTGACCTCGGTCTCGATGGCGTCGATCTCGGCGCTGGTGAGCGGGCCGGAATGGGCGAAATCGAAACGCATGCGCTCGCCGTCCACCAGCTGGCCCTTCTGGGCCACGTGCGGGCCGAGCACATTGCGCAGCGCCGTGTGCGCCAGGTGGGCGGCTGAGTGATTGGATCGGGTCGTGGTGCGCTTGTCAGCGTCGACGCTGGCGGTGACCGTGTCTCCGACCCGCAGGGGGTGCTCCAGCTTGACGACATGGACGTGCAGTTCGCCGGCCTGCTTTTGGGTGTCGAGCACGGCCCCATGGCCGCCGCCGGGCCAGGAAAGCTCGCCCGTGTCCCCCGCCTGACCGCCGCCTTCGGCATAGAAGGGAGTGCGCTCAAGCAGGACCTGCACGGTCTCGCCCGCCTCGGCTGAGGCGACTTCGGCGCCGTCGCGGACGATGGACAGAACCTCGCCGTTCGCTTCTGTCAGGTCGTAGCCGACAAACTCGGATTTGCCGAAACGGTCGCGGATCGCGAACCACTCGGCCGCCTGCGAGCTTTGGCCAGACCCCGTCCACGCCTCGCGCGCCATAGCCTTCTGCTTGCCCATGGCCACGTCAAACGCGTCGGTGTCGACAGTCAGGCCCTTGGCCCGCACCGCATCCTGCGTCAGATCCAGCGGGAAGCCGTAGGTGTCATAGAGCTTGAACGCCGTTTCGCCGGACAGCACATCGCCCTCGCGCAACGTCGCGGTCGCCTCGTCCAGCAGGACCATGCCGCGGCCCAGGGTGCGGCGGAACCGCTCCTCTTCCTGGCGCAGGGTCTCGACGATGGTCGCCTCGGCCCGGCGAAGCTCGGGATAGGCCTCGCCCATCTCCGCCACCAGGGTCGGTGCGAGGCGATGCATCAGTGGCTCGGCGGCGCCCAGGATGTGCGCATGGCGCATCGCCCGGCGCATGATCCGCCGCAGCACATAGCCGCGTCCCTCATTCGATGGCCCGACGCCATCGGCGATCAGGAACGAGGTCGAGCGCAGATGGTCGGCGATGACCCGGTGCGACGGTTTCTGCTCGCCCTGCGCCTTCACGCCGGTCAGCTCTTCCGACGCCGCAATCAGGGTCTTGAAGAGGTCGGTCTCATAGTTGTCGTGCACGCCCTGCATGACCGCGGCGACCCGCTCCAGCCCCGCGCCCGTGTCGATGCTCGGTTTGGGCAGGGAAAGCCGCGTGCCGTCCGCCTGCTGGTCGAACTGCATGAACACCAGGTTCCAGATCTCTACGAACCGGTCGCCGTCCTCGTCCGGGCTGCCGGGCGGGCCGCCGGGGATGTGGGCCCCGTGGTCGTAGAAGATCTCCGAGCACGGACCGCAGGGGCCGGTGTCGCCCATCGACCAGAAGTTGTCGTTGGTGCTGATGCGGATGATCTTGTCGTCCGACAGGCCCGCGATCTTCTTCCACAGGCCCGCGGCCTCATCGTCGGTGTGGTAGACGGTGACCGTCAGCTTCTCCGCCGGCAGAGCCCATTCCTTGGTCAGCAGCGTCCAGGCAAGCTCGATCGCGCCTTCCTTGAAATAGTCGCCGAAGGAAAAATTCCCCAGCATCTCAAAGAAGGTGTGGTGCCGGGCCGTGTAGCCGACATTGTCCAGGTCGTTGTGCTTGCCCCCGGCGCGGACCGACTTCTGCGACGACGCGGCGCGCGGCGCGGGCCGGCTTTCGGCGCCCGTGAACACGTTCTTGAACGGCACCATGCCTGCGTTGACGAACAGCAAGGTCGGGTCCGACTGCGGCACGAGCGGCGCCGAGGCGATGACCGCGTGGTCATGGGCCTTGAAGTAGTCGAGGAAGCTCTTGCGGGTGTCGTTCAGGCTGGGCATCGGTCGGGTCACTTATGATGGAGCGCCCTTATAGGGACGGGCGCCCGCCCCTCCAAGCCCGCGATTACCCTACCCCTTGGCCATTTCCGCCGTCAGGTTCTCGCTGATCTTGTCGAGGAAGCCTTCGGTGGTCAGCCAGGACTGGTGATCGCCCACCAGCAGCGCCAGATCCTTGGTCATGAAGCCGGCTTCGACCGTGTCGACGCAGACCTTTTCCAGGGTGGCGGCGAAGCGCGCCAGCTCCGCATTGTCGTCCAGCTTGGCCCGGTGCGATAGGCCCCGCGTCCAGGCGAAGATCGAGGCGATGGAGTTGGTCGAGGTCGACTCGCCCTTCTGGTGCTGGCGATAGTGGCGGGTGACGGTGCCGTGGGCGGCTTCCGCCTCCATGGTCTTGCCGTCGGGGGTGACCAGAACCGAGGTCATCAGGCCGAGCGAGCCGAAGCCCTGAGCCACGATGTCGGACTGCACGTCGCCGTCATAGTTCTTGCAGGCCCAGATATAGCCCCCCGACCACTTCAGGGCCGCGGCCACCATGTCGTCGATCAGGCGGTGCTCGTAGGTCAGGCCCAGTTCCTTGAACTTCGCCGCATATTCGGCGTCGAAGATCTCCTGGAAGATGTCCTTGAAGCGCCCGTCATAGGCCTTGAGGATGGTGTTCTTGGTCGACAGATAGACCGGCATGTTGCGGGCCAGGCCGTAGCCGAAGCTGGCGTGGGCGAAGTCGCGGATCGACTCATCCAGGTTGTACATGGCCATGGCGACGCCGGCGCCCGGGGCGTCGAACACCTCATGCTCAATGACCTTGCCGTCTTCGCCGACGAACTTGATCGACAGCTTGCCCTTGCCGGGGAACAGGAAGTCGGTGGCCTTGTACTGGTCGCCGAACGCGTGACGGCCGACGACGATCGGCGCCGTCCAGCCCGGCACCAGGCGCGGCACGTTGCTGCAGATGATCGGCTCGCGGAAGATCACCCCGCCCAGGATGTTTCGGATGGTGCCGTTGGGCGACTTCCACATCTTCTTGAGATTGAATTCCTTCACCCGCGCCTCGTCGGGGGTGATGGTGGCGCACTTCACCGCCACGCCGTGCTTCTTGGTGGCGTTGGCCGCGTCGATGGTGATCTGGTCGTTGGTCTCGTCGCGCTTTTCGACCGACAGATCGTAGTACTCGAGGTTGATGTCCAGATAGGGGAAGATCAGCTTGTCCTTGATCAGCTTCCAGATGATCCGGGTCATCTCGTCGCCGTCCATGTCGACGACCGGGTTCTTGACGACGATCTTGGCCATTCGGGTCTCTCTAGGGTCTCAAGGATTGAAGGAATGTGGCGCTGCTATAGCGCGGGCCACGCCGCCCCGCCACGGCAAAAGGCGCTTCATGCGGGGTTCAGGCAGGGCGCGCTTATCTGCTACAAATCCCGCCAACAAACAGCCTTCCGAGGAGACCGCCATGTCCATCAACCGCCGCACCCTGATCGCCACCGGCGCCGCCGCAGCCGCGGCCGGCGTTGCGGGCTCCGCCCATGCCGCCACCCATCAGGTGAAGGTCATCGTCGCGACCTCCAAATGGACGCCCGACATGCTGCACATCAAGGCCGGGGATTCGGTCGAGTGGACCAACAACGCCCCGATCCCGCACATCGTCTGCTTCGACAAGACCAAGTCGAAGATGCCCGACAAGATCAGCCTGCCCGAGGGCGTGAAGCCCTTCGAGAGCCCCGAACTGAAACGCGACGCCAAGTTCAAGTACAAGTTCACGAAAAAGGGCGAGTACCACTACACCTGCCGCCTGCACGAAAACATGCAGATGTTCGGCATGATCCACGTGATGTAGGCGCAAAAAAAAGGCCCAGCCGGTGAGGGCCGGGCCTTCACCTCCGTGTTCCGAAGCTAGAACAGGGGAGGTGGAATCTTGGCTTTCTGTTCAGGCCACCGCCGGCCTAGGGCGTAGTTCAGCATCTGCTCGAAGTTTGCGTGACTTGTATCCACTCGAAGGTTCATTCCGGCCCTGTCGATCGGGAGGCGTGACGACCCGCCCTTGGTGCCGCCCAGTTCAGCGAGGTGGTCGCTGAAGTCCATCTCCTTGCGATCCCGGCGCCGGGCGTCGACGTTGGTCCAATCCACGAATGGAGACAGGGGTTCATGTTTCCTGAGGCCTACCGGATCGATTGTATGGAGTTCGATCTCTCCGTACATCTTGGAGTAGCGATCCGCAGAACGGTAGGCCTTGGGCCCTCCCCAACTGTGGCCGACGAATCTGACAGGCCTTCCATTCGCCTCCTTGAAGATCGCTTCCATTTCATCGTCGCTGAGATGTCCGAGGTGAGAAACGTACTGCGCTCCGATTTTGTCGGCATAGGTCTTGGCGGGACTGAACCCCTTCCCGAGATAAGGCTCACCTCCCCCGCCAAAGACAACGGTGTAGGGCTCTGGGGGAGCCTTGGGTTGGGGTGAAGCCAAGCTGGCGTGGCTGGCCTCGTGTAGCAGGGAACGGGCCGCATTTTCTGCGCCCGCCGGCCTTTCATATGTCATCGGCTGCAAAGTCGGCGCATCGGTCCGATTGATCCAAGGCATCAGCTTCACCAGAGGCGCGCTGTCACCGGCCAGCGCAATCGGATGTCGCCACTCTGGGCGCCCAGTTCCGGTCGCTTCTCCGGCCAAATTGAAGGCGGATCTTGTCTGAGATTCCCGTCGGCGGGCATTTGCGTTAGCTTGGAGGCGCTCGGCCAAGAGGTTGCGCACGTCCCGATTCATCAGGCTCATTCGTGGTCTCCTTAAGGGTAGGGCTTTGGACAGCGCGGGTCTCGCGAGCGAAGGGCTCGAACGGGACATGCACGGGGGTGATAGAGCCGGCCTGGCGGCGGATTTCTGGCTCTACCCACTAGGGTCTCAACAATGCGCGCAAAGGTAAAGAGCTCAGCGCGGTCTTTGATGTGGGCTTAATCGGAGCCTCAGCGTGGCGGGGGTTCGCCAGCGCACAACGACGCCATCGGGGCGAGGGCTCCTGGTTGTGTCCGGGCCAGGGCGTGGCCTCTCCCGAACATTCCAACCCGCTCGATGGAAAGGCACGCGGTATTCCAGTCGGGGCGCCCTGCCAAATAGTGCTCGACCGGGTTGGTCTTGGGGCTCCGGGGGCCCTGGTAGGGGACCGCACAGCTGAGCTTGGCCCTGTAGGCGACGGTCCGCCCTTTGATTTCCTTGTCGAAGGGCTGGTAGTCGAGCAGGGTTTTTGAGTTGGGATGAAGCTCCGCAATAACGTCGGAAGCGCCTTTGCTGCAGGGAACCACTCCGACCGTGGTCACCCCGGCACTGAACGTTTTCGCGTGCCTGCCGGTGTAGGTTCCTTCGACCAGCACCTCTCCGGGAGCGGACAGCGAAATTCGGCTGATCTGCAGGCCAGGCCTTTGAGAGCCCGTAGAACTGCCGGCGGCTGCGGGCGCCCCTGTGGCGGCCATCACCAAAAGACTCGCGACAATGCATCCAGTGGCAGGATTCTTCAGCATTGCCTTGGGCTCATGGCCATATTCGTCCTTCGGTGGCTTGCTATCAGCAATCTATGGCAAAGCTTGGGCGGGGAGACCTAGATCGCGCGCCTCAAGAGGATCACTGCGCTCGTTACGATAGAGGCGTAGGTCAGGATCATGCCGATGGAGCGGCCGATGGTGACGTTGGCCATCATGGCCACCGCATGGATGACCCGGCCGGCCAGCAGCAAGGCGCTGAGAATGCAGACGGTGTTCCGGCCCGCTCCGCCGATCTCGACCATGAAGATCGCGAACAGGCCGAGCGGCGCATATTCGACGAAGTTTCCCTGGGTGCGAATCAGGCGGGCCAATAGCGCGTCGGTTCCGGGACCGGTCGAGGTCTTGGTGGCGATGCGGCGGAACGACACCGGCGCGCTCAGCATGACAAGCATGCCGGCCAGGATGCCGGTGAGGATGGCGGAGATAGGTGCGTCGATCATGGTCTCGTCCCCCTATGGTCTAGCTTAGATGCCGCGTCACACCCGCTCCACAAAGGTGTCGATCACCTTCTTCTCGCCGGCCTTGTCGAAGCTGACGGTGAGCTTATTGCCCTCGACCAGTCTGATCACCCCATAGCCGAACTTCTGGTGGAAGACCCGGCCACCCTTGGTGTAGGTGCTCTCCGCTTTGGGATCGGAGGTGGCGACCAGCTTGCCCTTGCCCTCGATGACATCGCGCTGCCGGAACCCCGGATCGCGGCCGGCCATGGTCTGCTGACCCCGCCGCCAGCCGGGGGAGGTGTAACCGCCGCCAAAAGTCGGCGCCTCGTCCCAGCGGGAGGCGGCCTCCTTCAGGCCGGGGCCCGCGCCGTAGTAGCCGGTCTCTGAGGCCGCATCCACGTTCGCGAGCGGCAGTTCGTCGACGAAGCGGCTGGGCAGCTGCGTCGTCCAGCGGCCATAGACCATGCGGTTGGCGGCGAAGGAAATGCGGGCTTCCTCGCGGGCTCTGGTGATGCCGACATAGGCCAGTCGCCGCTCTTCCTCGAGGCCCTTTTCGCCCTTCTCGTCGACCGACCGCTGAGACGGAAAGACGCCCTCTTCCCAGCCGGGCAGGAAGACCAGGGGAAACTCCAGCCCCTTGGCGGAGTGCAGGGTCATGATCTGCACCGAGTCCTCCGCCGCGCCCCGGTTTTCCAGGTCCATGACCAGGGCGACGTGCTCCAGGAAGGACGACAGGGTGTCGAAGGCCCCCATGGACTGGACGAGTTCTTTGAGGTTCTCCAGCCGCGTTTGGGCGGTGGGGGTTTTGTCCAGGCGAAGCGCGTCGGTGTAGCCGCTCTCTTCGAGGATGGTTTCCAGCAAGCGGGCGTGCTGCAAGGTCTCGACCTGGCCCCGCCAGCGATCCATGTCCCGCAGGAAGGTGGCAAGCGCCGTGCGGGTGCGGGCCGGAAGCTCGTCGGTGTTGGCCAGACCCCGCGCGGCGAGGCTGGCGGAGACGCCGTTGCCCCTGGCGATGGCCAGGATCTTGGAGACCGAGGTGTCGCCGATACCGCGCTTGGGGGTGTTGATGATCCGCTCGAAGGCGAGGTCGTCGTCCTCCGATTGCACCAGGCGCATATAGGCGATGGCGTCGCGGATTTCCGCCCGCTCGAAAAAGCGCGGTCCGCCGACCACCACATAGGGCAGCTGCAACAGGATAAAGCGCTCTTCAAAGGCGCGCATCTGGAAGGAGGCGCGGACCAGGATCGCCACGTCGCGATAGGGCCGGCCCTTGCGGTGGGCGTCCTCGATGGCGTCGGCGATGACCCGGCTCTCGGCCTCGCCGTCCCACACCCCGGTGACGCGGACCTTTTCCCCGCCGGGAAGCTCGGTCCACAGCGTCTTGCCCAGCCGCCCCTTGTTTGCGGCGATCAGACCGGAAGCGGCCCCCAGGATATTGGCCGTGGAGCGGTAGTTGCGCTCGAGCTTGACCACGGTCGCGCCCGGAAAGTCCCGTTCAAAGCGCAGGATGTTGTCCACCTCGGCCCCCCGCCAGCCGTAGATCGACTGGTCGTCGTCGCCGACGCAGCAGACGTTGCCATGGGATTGGGCCAGGAGACGCAGCCACAGGTATTGGGCGACGTTGGTGTCCTGGTACTCGTCCACCAGGATGTAGCGGAAGCGGCGGTGATAATCGGCCAGCACGTCCGGGTGCTTCTGGAACAGCGTGATGTTGTGCAGCAGAAGGTCGCCGAAATCGCAGGCGTTGAGGACCTTCAGGCGCTCCTGATAGGCGGCGTAGAGGATCGCGCCCTTGCCCTCGGCGAAATGGCCGCCCTCGGAGGGGGGCAGGCGCTCCGGCGACCAGCCGCGGTTTTTCCAGTTGTCGATGTGGCCGGCCAGGGCCCGGGGCGTCCAGCGCTTGGCGTCGATGTTGGCGGCCTCGATCAGCTGTTTGAGCAGCCGCTCGACATCGTCGGGATCGAGGATGGTGTAGCTGGATTTCAGGCCCACCAGCTCGGCATGACGCCGCAGGATCTGGGCGGCGATCGAGTGGAAGGTGCCGGTCCAGCGCAGCCCCTCGGCCTGGGGCCCGATGATATTGGTGATCCGCTCGCGCATCTCGCGGGCGGCCTTGTTGGTGAAGGTGACGGCCAGAAGCTCCCACGGCCGGGCGCGGCCGGTGGCCAGGATATGGGCCAGGCGCGTGGTCAGAACGCGGGTTTTGCCGGTCCCGGCGCCGGCCAGGACCAGCACCGGCCCTTCGGTCGCCTCCACCGCCCGGCGCTGCTCCGGATTGAGGCCGGCCAGATAGTCCGCCTCGCGGCCGCCGTCGGCGCGGGCAAGCTCGGAAATGCGGGGGCTAAGGGACTCAGGCATCGGCGGAACATATGTAGCACAAGCGCGCCCCGCGCCAGCGCGACATCCGCTCAAGCTTGGAACGCGGCCCCGGCCGCGCCGTTCTTAAGGCCAATCATCTTTCAACGGAGGCCATCATGGCTACGACTGAAATTCGTAAGGTTGAAGGCGGCGGATCTTCCGCCACGCCGTGGATCGCATTCCTTGTCGGCATCGTGCTGGTCGGCGCGGTGGTGGCGTTCTTTGTCCTGGGCGGCCGGGGCCTCGAGTCCCCCACCAAGACGGTCAACGTCGACATCAACGCCCCCAAGCTTCCTGAAATCAACATGCCGGAAGCGCCGCGTCTGCCGAACGGCTAGAGCGGGCTGAGGAAAAGTGTGAGCGGTTTTCCGCCCGCGGCCCGCTCCACTAAAAATTCGCCGCCAAGGCTGCGACACGACAGGCCGAGGCCAGCGCCCGCTCGCCTCGGCCTTTGTCTATGCGTCCCACAAGGGCGGCCAGACTGACGCCCTCGCTCGCCGCCAGCGCCTCAAGCGCGGTCCAGAACTCCGGCTCCAGCGCCAGCGACGTGGCGTGGCCGGACAGATTGATGCTGCGCTTTTTCAAGGTCATGCGCGGTCCCTCAGCGCCTCGTCCTCGACGCGGATGCGATGCAGGAGAAGGGATAGATTGAGCAAACTGAACACCGCGGCGATCTCCCAGGCCCCGAAGGCCAGCGGCAGGACCGCGATCTCGCCGATGACCACCAGATAGTTGGGATGCCGCACGAACCGGAACGGACCTTTGCGGACGAGCGGCGCGCCGGGGACGGTGATGATGCGGGTCGTCCAATATTGGCCAAGGCTCGCCATCACCCAGATTCGGCCCGCCTGCAGCAGCAGGAAGACGGCGATCAGACCCATGTGCGGCGGGGTGGTCCACGGAATGAACGCCGCCATGGCCACGATCCACGAGGAATGCAGGGCGATAAACAGCGGATAGTGGCGCGCGCCGCGCTCGACGCCGCCTTGAGCGATCAGGGCGGCGGTGTTGCGGTTCGCCAGCCAGAGCTCCGCCAGGCGCTGGCCTACCAGAAATCCGAGAATGAGGGGGAGGGCGGCCATGCCGCTCAAGCCTCTATCAGCATCATGCCCGCCGTAAAGCCGGGGCCAAGCGTGGTGAGGAGGAGCCGGCCCTTCTCGCCGGCCTCGAGCGCCCGCTTCAGGACAAACAGGACGGTGACGGCCGACATGTTGCCGAAATCGCGCAGGGTCTCGCGGGCGTGGATCAGCGCCCCGGGCTCAAGGCCGAAGACCGTTTCCAAGGCGTCCAGGACCTTCGCCCCGCCGGGGTGGCAGACAAAGCCGTCGATAACGGCGAGCGACAGGCCCTCGCGGGCCAGGAAGGCCTCCACCACCGGACCGAACTGGTCGCGGACCAGCGCCGGGATATCGCGCGAGAACACCACCTTGAGGCCATCGTCGGCCACATCCCAGCCCATGACATCCAGGCTCTGCGGCCAGGTGTGCTCGCCGCCTGGGCCGAGCTCGGGGGCTTTTTCGTCGCCCACCTTGCATCTGATCACGGCCGCCGCGGCCCCATCTCCAAAGAGGGCGGCGGCGATGAGATTGGATTTGGAGCGATCGGCGTGACGAAACGTCAGCGAGCAAAGTTCGACGGCCAGCAGCAGGACATTGCTCCCGGGCGCCGCCTTGGCCATGGCCGCGGCGCGGGAAAGCCCGAGCACCCCGCCGGCGCAGCCGAGTCCAAAGATCGGCAGCCGGACGAGGTCGCGGCGGAAGGGAACAACCTCCATCAGGCGCGCATCCAGGGCCGGCGTTGCGATGCCGGTGGAGCAGACGGTGACCAGGGTGTCGATGTCGGCGGGGGCGAGGCCCGCCCTGGCGATGGCTTCGGTGGCGGCCTGGCTGAGGAGTTCAACGGCGGTCTTCAGGAACAGGTCATTGCGCTCGGAGAAGCTGTGGGGCTGCAGGAACCATTCGATCGGCGCCGAGACCTGGCGGTTTTCGATGGCGGCGTTCCGAAAGATCGGGGCGATGCGCTCGGCGCCCCCATGGCTGGCGGCGAAAAGGGCGCCGGCGTGCTGGACGACGAGGTCCTGGGACAAGGCGTGAGCGGGCGTGGCCGTCGCCAGGGAAAGGAGCCTTGGGTGTGCTGTGGTCAAGAGGGCCTCACGCGGACGCGACTAGGAGCCCCACAGGCCAGCGCGTCAAGCGTTACGAGCGACGCGGCGAGGCGGATCACTGAGTTGCGTTCATCCCTGGTTCAACCGCATTACGGCCAAGCTTTGAACACACCGCCACGGTCAAGGTTCCGGCAATGAAGTTAAGCGCGCGCATCGCGCTGTCCCGATTCCGAAGTTCGCAATCGAATGGGCCGACAGGTTGCGAATTTCGGAATCGATCAGGACACCAGCCAATGTTTGATCCCAGTGTGGATTACGGATTTGAAGGTCGCCGCCGTGCTTGCCCTGGGCGCCGGGCGAACTTCAAGCTCACCACACTGGCCGCCTGTCTCATCCTCTGGTCGGGCTCCCCCCCGGCCATCGCGCAGGATGGGACCGATTTCGTCGAGGGGCTGAACGTCGCCCGCGGCGAAGCGCCCTTGCCCCAGGTGGGCCGGGGGGCGGCGAACTATTCCCCGGAGCAGACGGCGAGTTTTCTCTGCGAAGCCGATGACGACGCCCTGAGCTTCCTGACCAGCATGCCGGCGCAGCGCGCGCACAGGGCGACCTTGAAGGCCCGCGAGGTGCGTATGCGCGCCTTCCAGGGCGCGGCCAGCGCAAAGGAGATGGAGGAGGCCGAACTCGAGCGCCAGGACGCGGTGCGCGGCATCGGCGGACGGCAGACGGCGGCCGACTTTCCGGGACCCGAGGCCAAGGGTCTGGTGATCGAGGACGTGGTCCGCAAACGGGTGCTGGAGAACGGCCGCGCGGTGCTGCTGATCACCGGCAAGATCCGCAACACCAATACCGAGGAGACCGAACTGCCGCCGATGTCGGTTCAGGCCCTGGACGTGCGCGGCTTCATGCTGGCCGGTCAGACCAGCCAACTGGAAGAGGTGAGCATCGCCCCCGGCGCGGTCCAGGCCTTCACCTTCCGTTTCAAGAACCCGCCGCAGTACACGTCCGAGATCAAGGCCCATTTCGCCCCGCCCTTCGGCCTGCGCAATTTTCGCGGCTGCGACTTCTTCGACCCCTTGACCTTCGACCCCAATCAGGAACGGGTGAGGGCTGAGCGCGCGGCGGCGATCCCTGTGCCGGTCCCCAGGGTCGGCGAAGGCGCGCCCCCCTATACGCCCAAGGAATTGGCGGCCATGGTCCGCCGGGCGCGGTCAGACGCCCAGACCTCCTTCAACGTCCGCGGCCAGGGCCTTGCCTGTGCGCCGATGCAGGGCTGGCGTCCGCTGATGGTCATGGCTGACGAGATGGAGGAAGCCTGGATCGCCACCACCGCCGCCGAGGAAGTGCGCCGCGATGCGGCCAGGGGCGTCTTTCTGCCGGCCGAGGTCGCCGAGGCCGAGCTCGCCCGCCAGACCGCCGTCCGGGGATTCATGAAAATGCGGCCGTCGCCCCGTCAGCCTGGGCCGGTGAACCGTCCGGGGATCGCCGTGCGGGATATCCAGCGCGATGGTTCCGATACCCTGGTCATCAGGGCCGAGGTGGGTAACAGCGGCAAGGAGCGGGTCGAGATGCCGCCGCTCCTGGTCACCGTGGTGGACAAGTACGGTTTCATACTCACCGAGACCCTTCAGAGGCCCGGTGGGCGCATTCGCGCCGGCGGCGCCGGTCAGTTCAGCGTGACCATCGCTGTCCCCCCGTCGCTTGTGGGCGAGGTGAGGGTTGTTATCGCCTGCTGATATTTATCGAAAAGCGACGAAAAGCTCTAGGCAAGTTTCGCCGCCGCTGGCAGACTAGCCCTTATGCGGTCGGGTTTTGCGCGCGTAACAGCGCTTTTTTTGTCAGTGCTGTTGGTCGCTCTGGGACCCCTCAGCCACGCTCAGGACGGAGCGGTCGAAACCATTACCGTCGCGGGCGGCGAAGCGCCCATGCCGATCGTCGGGGACGGCGCTCCGAACTATTCACCTGAACAGACCGCGGGCATGATCTGCACGGCCCTGACGCGCGGCTCGAGCAATGACATTCTGTACCGCCTGGAAAAGGCGCATGAATCTACGGTCCGGGCTCGGGACGCGCGCCGCGAGTTCAGGCTGGGGAAGTCCAGCGAAGGCCGCATGAACGCCACGGAGCGCCAGCGGCAGCAGGCCATCCAGGTGGCGGCAAGCATCGTGACCCTGGCGTCCCTGCCTCAGGGCGTGAAGGACGGCTTGGTGGCGCAGCCGGTGTCCTATCGCCGGATCATCGAAAACGGCCGTCCGGTAATGCTGATCACCACCACGGTGCGCAATACCTCGGACGGCCGGCGCTTCGTGCCGCCGGTAACGCTCCATGCCATAGACGCGCGCGACTTTGTTCTGGCCAGTCAAGTCGGGGCCATCGAGCCCGAGATTCTGGAGCCCGGCCAATCTCACCAGTTCGTCTTCCGGTTCCGCAATCCACCGGCCTATGCGGTGAAGTTCCACGCCGCCTTCGCGCCGCCATTCCCTGTTCGGGCCTTTCGGGGGTGCGCCTTTTTTGATCCCCGCCGTCTGGATACAGCCCGGTTGGACGTCCAGCGGCTGCGCAACAATGAGATGTTCGCGATCGAACGGCCGGAGGGGCGGGGCGCTCCGCCCTATCTCACGGCCGAATTGGCGCTCCTCGCCAAGCTGACGTTCGAGGATGCCCAGGACGCCTATATCGTAACCGAGGCGAGACGCGCGGTGGGCGGCGATCCGGAAGGCCGCTGCGCGCCCATGCAGTCGTGGCAGGAACTCTTCCGCCTTGCGGATCGCATCGAGGATGCCTGGATCGCCGGGCAGGCGGCGGAGGAAGTCCGGCGCGATGCGGAGCGCGGCGTATTCCTGCCTGAGGAAGTGGATGAAGCCTACCGCGCCCGTGCTGACGCCATCCATACCTTCATGAAGGCGCGCCCGCCCTCCCGCGCCAACGCCGCCCGGCCGAACGGGCTTGTCCTGGAGAGCTGGGAGCGCCGGGCGCGGGCCAACGGCGCCGACACCGTGGCGGTGGCCGGCGCGATCCGGAACGAGGGCTCAACGCTCGCCAGGGAGCCTTCGGTCCTGCTGACGGTGAAGGATGAATTCGGCCACCTCGTTACCGAACGGTTCTATCGCGCGCCGATCAATGTGGAGCCGGGAGCCACCCGCAGGTTTGTCATGGATATCAGCCTGCCGCCCCGGCTGACCAAGGACATCACCATGCGTTTGGTGTGCTGAGCGGGTCAGGCTTGCCTAGCTGAGATCGGCAAATTCCGCCGCCAGGCCTGAAGGGCCACCCGGCGTAGTGCTTACTTTCCCCTACAAATACAACGAACTGGCCTGTTGGCGCGGCGGTTGCTTTGTCGGTGTCGAATGACCCGGCGTGAAGTGCGCCCCAAAACCTGAGTTGCCGAGTTCGAATGCAAGCCGCCGACGTCTTCGCCATCATGCCGGTCCCCGGCGCCCAGGCCCAAGGCCAGGGCGGCGGACTGTTCGCGGCCCCGGCGCTCGACGGGCTTTTCGGCGCCGCTCAGGGCGAACTCGCCGCGGGTGTCAGCCAGGAGGGTTCGGTCTTCGCCGAACAGCTGATGGCCGCGCTGGCGGGCCTTCAGCCGCAACAGCCGATTGAGACCGCTCCCAAGTCCGAAGGCGGCGAAGTCCCTGAGACATCGCTGAAACCGGCGACCGCGACCGCAACCCCCACGCTCTTTGCCGCGCCCGAAGCGCCGGAAGCCACCGCCTTCGAAGTCGCGGACGTCGCGAACGAAGCCGTCAGCCTGGGCTCGCCTGCTGCTCCGGCGGAAAGCGCGGGGCCCGCCGCGGCCGTCGCGGTTGAGGCCTTCGCCTCGCCCGCGGCGGGGTCCGCCAAGCCTCTCGCGCCCGCACCGGACCTCGCCAAGGCCGCGGCCCCGTCGACCGCCGCGCCGCAGCTTTCCGCTGAGGCGCCGGCGGCTCCGGCTCCGGAGGCCCTGACATCAAACGCTCCGGCCCCCGCCACGCCAGCCCCCGCCACGCCAGCCCCTGCCTCGCCGGCTCCCCCCATCGCTCAGGCCGCCGCCCCCACGGCCTCCATGGCGCCCCTGCCCAACGGTCTGGTGATTACCCCCGTGACCGGCCGGCCGGCGCAAGCCGCCCCCGTCTCTGATCCTGCCCAGGCCGCGGCCCCGCCGCCGGCGACCGCCATGAGCCAGGCGGCCGTGGCGGCCAAGCCGGCCGCTGAACCGGGTCGCCCTCAAGTGAAGAGCGAAGCCAGACCCGTCGCCCCCACGGGTGTGGCTCAGAAGACCGACGCCGCCGCCGGCCTGGCGCCCTCGGCGGCCGATGCCGAGGTCATCACCGAAGCCGCTGTCACCGCCCCCGACGCGGCCGAGGTTCTTGAAGCGCCGGCGGACGACGCCGCGCCCGCCCCGGCCTTGCCCTATGTGCATTCGGAGGCGCGGCCCGCGTCCCATGCGCCGGTGTTTGAAGCGCCCAGGGCCACGGAACAGACGGTCGCCCTCCTGTCGGCCCAGATCACCAAGAGCCTGGAAAACGGCAAGGCCACCCGTTTCGAGGTGCAGCTCGACCCGGTGGGTCTGGGCAAGGTCGATGTGAAGATCGAAATCCGGCCGTCCGGCGATATCCGCGCCGACCTGTCCTTTGAAAATCCGATCGCGGCCGGCGAACTGAAAGCCCGTTCGGCTGAGCTTGGCGCCGCCCTGGAGCGCGCCGGCTTTGATCCCTCAAAGACCCAGCTTTCATTCAACTCCGGCAACCAGCAGGGCTTCGCCGGCCAGTTTGCCCAGGACCAGTGGCGCCAGCAGCAGGGCGGATCGAACGCCAGCTGGCGCGGCGCGGCCTTCATGGATCTCGCCGAGGTCCCCCAAAACCCTGTCGCAGCCTATTTCGCGCGTGAACGCGCGGGTGGCGTGGACGTGAGGATCTAACAACCATGGCCGTCACATCCGTCCAACAAGCGACTTCGACGATCAATTCGGGCGTCGGCGCCCTGGCGTCGAACTACGAGACCTTCCTGTCGCTGCTCACCACCCAGCTGAAGAACCAGGATCCGCTGTCGCCCCTCGACAACAACCAGTTCACCCAGCAGCTCACCTCGATGACCGGGGTGCAGCAGCAGCTCCTGACCAACCAGCTGCTGACCCAGATGATCTCGCAAAACCAGGCGGACCTGGGCGGCGGGGCGATCAATCTGATCGGCAAGCTGGTGACCGTGGCGACCAACGATGCGGCGCTGACCAACGGAGCGGCGACCTGGAGCTTTGACCTTTCGGCAACGCCCAAGGACGCGGCGGTCGAGATCCTCAACGAGCGTGGCCAGACGGTCTGGGCCGGCAAGCCAACCGACCTTTCCGAGGGGACCAATGAACTCGACTGGAACGGCAAGGCCTCGAACGGCCAGCAGCTGCCCGACGGGGTCTACACCCTGAAGGTCACCGGCAAGGACGCGAACAATAACGCCGTCACCGCCTCCGGGACCGTGACGGGCCTCGCCAGCCGCATTCAGACCCTCGACGGACAGACCGTCCTGACGGTCGGGAAGGTGAAGGTTCCGCTCACCGCGGTGACCGGCGTGGAGACTGCGCCCACCAGCTAGGGCGATACGAGATGAAGGGGGCCAGAAGGCCGCCTTGCCCGGAAGGGCGAACGCAGAAGCGCTCATCAAATCTTTTGTAAGCAAGGACCAAGACCATGAGCATCAACAGCGCAATGCTCGCCGGCGTATCTGGACTGGTGGCCAATTCGTCCGCCCTGGCGGCGATTTCCGATAATATCGCGAACGTCAACACCGTTGGCTACAAGCGGAATGCGATCAACTTTTCCAACGTGGTGACCAGCCAGGCGGCCGCGGGCCGGTACTCGGCCGGCGGCGTGCAGGGCGCGCTGCATTCCTACACCAGCCAGCAGGGTCTGCTGCAGACCACGGGCTCGTCAACGGACGTGGCGATCAGCGGCGACGGGTTCTTCGTGGTGTCCGACAAGGCCTCCGACCTCACCGCCTCCGATGCGCGCTTCTTCACCCGCGCCGGAGCCTTCTCCATCGACGCCGACGGCTTCATGGTCAACAACTCGGGCTATTATCTGCAGGGCTGGCCGGTGCAGGCCGACGGGACGGTCGACGCCAACCCGTCCGACATGACGCGGATGAGCTCGATCAACGTCCGCAACATCTCCTCGGCGGTGCGTCCCTCGACGGCCATCGACATCAAGGCCAACCTCAACGCCGCCCAGGCCGTGTCTCCCAACGAGGCGGCCTACGCCCCGGCGGGCGCCAACAGCATGGCCGCCTACGCCGCCGACCCGACAACGGGGACCAGGCCCGACTTCACCATGCAGATGTCGGTGATCGACAGCGTCGGCGGCTCGCACAATGTGGCCGTGTCGTTCCTCAAGTCCGACGCCAACCCGAACGAGTGGCACGCGGAAATCTACGCGGTTCCGGCCTCCGACATCACCGCCGGCGCGGGCCTGGCGCCCGGTCAGATCCGGGCGGGCCTGGTGCGCTTCACCTCGGACGGGGCGCTCGACACCTCGTCCTATGCGCCGGCCAACTCGCTTTTCGCCGACATGGCCAATCCTGAGATCACCATCGGCGCCTCGGCCTCGGCTGCGCCGGGCGCGGGGGCGGTGAAGTGGGCGACGGGCCTTGGCGTCAACGGCCAGGACATCACCTTCGACTTCGGCGGCGCGGCGGACCGGATCGGCTCCCTCGCTCAGCTCTCGTCGGCGAGCGTCCTCAAGGGCGTCGGCAACAACGGCGCCCCGGTGGGCGAGGTCGCCGGCGTCAGCGTCGACGACAAGGGTTTCATCTCGGCGATCTTCTCCAACGGCGAGGTCCGCAAGATCGCGCAGATCGCCATCGCCACCTTCTCCAACCCCGACGGCCTGCAGCAGGTCAGCGGCAATGCCTACAGTACATCCGTGGGTTCCGGCGACTTCTCCTTGAAGCGCGCGGGGGAAGGCGGGGCCGGTGGTCTTGCCGCCGCCTCGGTGGAAGCTTCAACCGTCGACCTGTCTGCAGAGTTCACAGGGTTGATCACAACCCAAAGAGCTTACTCGGCTTCTTCGAAGATCATTCTTACTGCGGACCAGATGCTCGAAGAACTCATCAATATTAAGAGATAAACCTAGGTCTTAACTGATCTAAACACTTATGTGCTGTTTTGATACAGCCCCAGTTTACTAGGAAACATCCATGGTTAGGTCTTTTTTTACTATCCCGATTAGGCCAGCGGTAATACGCGGCCCCTATAGTCTCGCTCATCGGTGATGGTTGGAAGGGCGTAAAGCCATGTTGCAGCAACAGCAACGGACGAACGATAAGGGCGAGCGGTACGTGATCGGTCCGACGGGCGCTCCGTTGACGATCGACGACCTGCCGCCCCCTGAGACGGAGCGCTGGGTCATCCGGCGCAAGGCCGAAGTGGTCGCGGCGGTGCGCGGGGGGCTGTTATCCCTCGACGACGCCTGCGAGCGTTATCGCCTGACCAACGAGGAGTTTCTCGGCTGGCAACGGTCCATCGAGCGCCACGGCATGCAAGGCCTGCGCACGACCCGGATCCAGCAGTACCGCTAGTTTCCTCCCCCAAGAGTTAGACTAACAAGTCTTCTTGAGGCCGCGCTTCCCCTCCGGAGCGCGGCCTTTTTGTTTGTTCCCGTCTGATCCTGGCCCCCGCGCGGCCGGCTGGCCCGAGGCTTGCGACATATCTCGCAGCATCCACGGGCCCAGAACGGGAAACCCATGAAATACAACGATTTGACCTTCGCCCCCTATGCGCCGTCGGCAGGATTTGCCCGGCAAAGGGGCGCGTGGTCGGAAACTCTAGCCCCCCACGCCTTGGCCCAGGAGGGATAGGCGATGTCGATCAACACCATCCTTTCGACCGCGGCGTCAGGCATGATGGCCGCCCAGGCCGGGATCCGCACGGTCTCGGACAACGTCGCCAACGCCAATACCCCCGGCTATGTCCGCAAGGTCATCAACCAGACCTCCCTGGTCAGCCAGGGGGCGGGGGCCGGCGTCAATGTCGGCGCCGTCGCCCGTGTGGTCGACCGCTATTTGCAGACGGCCAGCCTCGCCGCCGGTTCCACGGCGGGCAAGTCGTCGATCCTGTCGGAACTGCTGGACCGGGCCCAGGGCCTGTTCGGGGACCCGTCCGGGAGCACGAACTTCTTCATGAACCTGGGCGAGGTGTTTTCCGACTTCGCCACCCTGGCCAACGATCCGACCTCCTCCCTGTCGCGCAGCCAGGCCCTGACCTCGGTGCAGTCGTTCTTTGACGACTCTGCCCGGATCGCCAACTCCCTGCAGCAATTGCAGCAGGAGACCGACACCCGCCTGAAGGCCACGGTGAACCGGGTCAATGACCTCCTTGCCCAGATCACCAAGCTCAACGTCGATGTCCGGGCCGCCAAGATCTCGGGGACGGACTCGGCCGGTTCGGAAAATATCCAGAGCCAATTGATCGACGAGCTGACCGGCCTGATCAACGTCCAGGTCCAGACCAGCGCCGATGGGGCGACCGTGCTGCGCACTCAGGACGGTTTCCTGCTGGCCGATGATCGGTCCGCGACCCTGGCCTTCAACCAGACGGGCAACGCGGCCGGCTACCTGACCATCACGCCAGGGGGCAGCGCGCAGACCTTCGACGCCCTGTTCACCAGCGGCGAGCTGGTCGGCATGCTGCAGGCCCGGAACGAGGAAATCCCGGGCGCGCTCGCCCAGCTCTCTGAGTTCTCCGCCGCGGCCGCGCGTGAGATCAACCGGGCGCACAACGATTCCACCGCCTCGCCCCCGCCGCTGAGCCTGACCGGCCGCAACACCGGCCTTGATCTGCCCGCCGCCGTCACAGGCTTTACCGGCATCACGACCCTTGCCCTGATGAACGGCGCGGGCGTGATCCAGAACCGGGTGCAGATCAACTTCAACACCAGCCAGATCAGCCTGAACGGCGGGGCGGGAGCGGCCTTCACGCCCGCGACCTTCCTGGCGACCCTGAACGGGGCGCTCGGCGCGAACGGCTCGGCGAGCTTTGCCAACGGCGCCCTGACCGTCGCCGCGACGGCGGGCGGGATCGCCATTTCAGACGATGCGGCGGCGCCGTCGAACAAGGGCACGCAGGGCTTTTCGCACTACTTTGGTCTCAATGACCTGGTCCGCTCCACAAGCCTGCCGCTCGACACCGGACTTGTTGCGGCGGCGAACCACGGCTTCACGGCCGGCCAGACAGCGACCTTCCGTCTGACCGATCCCAACGGCGTGCGGCTGCGGGACATAAATTTCACCGTGCCGGCCGGGACGACCATGGCCAACCTGGTCACCGCCCTGAACGCGCCGGTCAGCGGGGTATCGCCCTACGGCCAGTTCGTTCTCGACGGCAACGGCCGGCTCAACTTCAACGCCTCGGTCGGCCAGCCGGTGACCCTTTCGGTGGTCGAGGATCTGACCTCGCGCGGGGTCGGCGGTCCGTCGATGACCGCCCTGTTCGGCCTGGGCATCGGCGGCAAGGCCGAAGCCGCCGCCAGCTATTCCCTCGATACGGCCATCTACCAGGACCCGACGCGGCTTGCGACGGGGCGGCTGAACCTTGCGGCCGTCGGCGTCGCCGCCTATGCGGCGGGCGATGGCCGCGGCGCCCTGGCGATATCGGCCTCTGGTGAACTGACCACGAGCTTTGGCCGCGCGGGCGGCCTGCCCGCCGCCTCGATGGCCCTGTCGCGTTACGCCTCCGAAGTGGCCGGCTCCCTGGGACGCCGGGCGAACGCGGCCGACACCGCCATGCAGAGCGCCCAGGCGGTAAAGGTCGAGGCCGACGCCCGCCGCACCTCCTACGAGGGCGTGAACACCGACGAGGAACTGATCAAGCTGACCACCTATCAACAGGCGTTCAACGCCTCAGCCCGGCTGATCCAGGCCTCAAACGACCTCTACGACGCCCTCTTCGGCATGGTGGGATAAGGCCATGAACCGCGTTTCAAACACCGGTACTTTCGCGATCACCCTGGCGAACATCACCGACACCCAGAAGCGGCAGCTGGAAGCCTCCCGTCAGGTTTCGAGCCAGAAGGTCGCGCAGGACCTGAAGGGCTACGCCAAAAAGGCGGAGACCCTGACCTCGCTGCGCAATCTGCAGATCAAGGCAGAGGGCTATATCAATCAGAACGACCTGCTGACCGACCGCTTCAACACCCAGGACGTGGCGCTCAACCAGATCGCCGGTTCAGCCCTGAACGTGCGCAACACCATCAACGACGCCCTGGCGTCCGGCCGGGTCGACACCCTGATGCAGGAACTGCGCGGCTTCTTCGCCGAGGCGGTCCAGGGTCTCAACACCAAGAGCCAGGGCCGCTATATTTTCGCCGGCGGCCAGGTCGACACCATGCCGGTGTCGGCCGATTCCATGTCGGACCTGACGTTGGCGCCGGTGGCGAGCTATTTCCACAACGACACCTTCCGCCCGCAGTATCAGCTGGACGAGAACACCTCGGTCGACGGGGCGATGCTGGCCAGCGACCTGGCCACCGGGCTGTTCAACGCCTTCCGCGACATCCAGGCCTTCGAAGAGGGCGCCAGCGGCCCCTTCACCGGGGCCTTGACGCCCGCCCAGGAAACCTTCCTGCAGGGCCAGACGGCGGTGTTCGATAACTTGAGGAAATTCCTGGTCAATGAGCAGGCCAGGAACGGCTCGGTGGTGAAAAGGCTGGAGAACGCCAAGGCCGAGCTGACCAACCGCGCCGACCTCCTGGAAGGCATGGTCACCGATCTGGCCCAGGTGAATATGCCAGAGGCGATCTCCCGCCTGGAGCTTGCCCAATTCGCCGTCCAAGCCTCGGCCCAGGTGTTCAACACCCTGCGGGATTCCAGCCTCCTGAACTTCCTGCGCATCTAAACCTCGAAAAGTAGAGCCTCTATCGCTAGATAGGGCCCATGCCGCTGGACATTCATCCCGCTGACGACGCCGTTCTGGCGGCCCGCGACGCCGTGGGCCTGCCGGTGGGCGCGCGCGTGGTCTGCGCCATGTCCGGCGGGGTGGACTCGACCGTCACCGCGGCCCTGCTCAAGGAAGCGGGCTATGAGGTGGTGGGGGTGACCCTGCAGCTCTATGACCACGGCGCGGCGGTCCAGCGGAAGGGCGCCTGCTGCGCCGGCCAGGACATTCACGATGCCCGCACCGCGGCTGAGAGCCTCGGCATACCCCACTATGTGCTTGATTACGAAAGCCGTTTCCGTGACTCCGTGATGGAGGAATTCGCCGACGCCTATCTGCGCGGCGAGACCCCCGTGCCCTGCATCCGCTGCAACCAGACCGTCAAGTTCCGCGACCTCCTGGACGTGGCCCGCGGCCTGGGCGCGCAGGCCATGGCGACCGGACACTATATCAAGCGGACGGAAGGTCCGGCCGGCCCGGAACTGCGCCGCGCCGCCGATCCGGCCCGCGACCAGAGCTATTTCCTGTTCGCCACCACGGCCGAGCAGCTCGATTTCCTGAGGTTCCCCTTAGGCGGCTTGCAAAAGCCGGCGGTGCGGCAGGTCGCGGCGCGGCTGGGCCTTTCCGTGGCGGATAAGCCGGACAGCCAGGATATCTGTTTCGTGCCGGAAGGCCGCTACACCACGGTCATCGACCGCCTGCGCCCGCAGGGCGCCGAGCCTGGCGATGTGGTGCACATGGACGGCCGGGTGCTCGGCCGCCACGAGGGCGTGACCCGCTATACGGTCGGCCAGAGGCGGGGCCTCAACGTCGCCGTCGGCGATCCCCTGTTCGTGGTCAGGATCGACGCCGACAAGCGGCAGGTCATCGTCGGCCCCCGCGAGGCCCTGCTGACCGCCTCCTGCACGTTGAAAGAACGAAGCTGGATCGGCGGCCAGACCTGGGACGCCAGCCTGGGCCAGGCCGTCCTGGCCCGCGTCCGCTCGACCCGCGAACCGGTCCCGGCCCGCATCACCGCCGGCGGCGTCACCTTCGATCAGCCCGAGGAAGGCGTCTCCCCCGGCCAGGCCTGCGTCCTCTACGCCCCTGACGGCGACCGGGTGCTGGGCGGCGGCTTTATCGAGGCGACCGTCAGGGCTTAGGACCCCGGCTGACCACCCAAATTTCCGCCGCCCGGAAATGTCTGGTTTACCGGACACATTGTCTGTTATACAAGACACCATGCTTACGCTTAAGCCCTTCGCCTTTCTGATCGCCGCCCTCTCGATGGGCGCTCTCCTCGCGGTCGCCGGCCTGAAGGCCGATGTGTTGGTGGGATGGCTGGGCGCTCTCGCCCTGGTCGCCTGGGCGGTCGTCGCCCAGCGCCGCTGGAGACGCCTTGAGACCTCAAGCGGCCTCGCGCCGGATGCGCCCGAGCGGATCCTGTGGCTGAGACTGGCGGGCAATTCCCTGATCCTGGGCCATCTGGCCGTGGTCATCGGCCTGGTGGGCGATGATCTGCGCCTGGGGAACGGCAATACCCTGGCCTACGATTCCTGGACCATGGTCCTGGGGCAGGCCATCGCCGCCCTGGTGTTCCGCCGCGACAACAGCGAGCGCGACGAGCGGCACGAGGCGATCCTCTCGCGGGGCCTTAAGGGCGGCTACGGCAGCCTGATCGCGGCGCTGGCGTTGCTGCTGCTTTGGCTTGGCTTTGCGCCGCCCCCGCTTCTCGATGCGCTTGGCCACTTCACCCTCGCCAATCTCCTGGTTGCCCTGATCCTGGCCTCCTATGGCGTCATGCTGATGGTTCAGCTGCTCCTCTACGCCGAGGACACGCGGCGGGCCGCGATCGACGACGACGCGCCCCTATGACCGGCCCCCTGATCGGCAACAGCCTGCGCCGCCTGCGCCTCGACCACGGCCAGATCAGCCAGGCGGACCTGGCGAAGATCGTCGGCGTCACCCGCCAGACCATCGTGGCCCTGGAGACCGGCCGCTACGCGCCCTCGCTGGAGCTGGCGATGCGGCTTTCCGCCGTGTTCGGCTGCACGGGGGACGAGGTTTTCCACTGGCGCGACCCCGGCGCCGCGCGGGCGCTCTACGGACAGAATTGAGGAGACCGGACATGAGAGAGAACCTTCCCTGGGTCTCGCGTTGCATCCTTGCCCTCGCCTTGGCCGTGATCGGCCTCCTGCCGCTGGGCTCCGCCCCCGCCGCCGCCCAGCCGGCGCAGACCGCTGCCGCGCTGGAGCAGACCGCCATTCCCGGCATCCGGCACGCAAAGCTCTACCGCCTGCCGGGCGATGTCCGCAGGCCCGTGGTGGTTATCCTGGGGGGCGCGGAGGGCAACGATGACGCCGGGCGGCGCTTTGGTCCGATCCTGGCGCGGCTGGGCTACGCGGCGGTCAGCCTGCCCTACCATTCGCCGAACTGGGGCGAGCACGGTCCGCCGCCCGCCCTTCCGGACCTCCCGGGCAGCGTGATCGACCTGCGCGTGGAACTGCTCGCCGATCTCCGCGACGCCCTGCGCCCGCTCCCCGGCGTGGATGTGAGCCGCCTGGCGCTGTTCGGCGGATCGCTGGGCTCTGAGTACGCCCTGATCGCCGCCAGCCACTACGACTGGATCACCGCGGTCGTCGCCTATGCGCCCTCGGACCTGGTCTGGGAGGGCTGGGGCCTTGAGACGGTGGACGCGCCGGCAACGCGCTCGGCCTTCTCCCTTGGCGGAAAACCTCTGCCGTTCATGCCCTTTCGCGATTTCTTCGCGGCGCTCGAGGGTGGCCCAAACGCCGCCCTGCGTCCGTTCCATGAGAACGGCCGCGCCGACCATCCCGACAAGGAGGCCTCGGCCCGCATTCCGGTCGAGCGCTTCAAGGGCGGCCTGATGCTCATCGCGGGGGATGAGGACCGGATGTGGAACGCCGGACGCATGACGCGCAACATCGTGGCGAGCCGCCGCGCCGCGGGCCTTGAAACCGAGGCCCTGATCTATCCG
This sequence comes from Caulobacteraceae bacterium UBA5005, assembly GCA_002398405.1. Lineage (GTDB taxonomy): Bacteria > Pseudomonadota > Alphaproteobacteria > Caulobacterales > Caulobacteraceae > UBA5005. The sequence goes on along the minus strand of DGYN01000074.1, from coordinate 773 downwards.
CAGGCCGGGCACGATCTGGCCGGCGGCTCGGCGGAGCTGCGGGAAGACCTGCGGGGCGGCGGGGCGCCGGCCGTGAACGCGGCGGCCCGGGTGGACTCCTGGCCCAAGGTGGTGGCCTTTCTGGAGCGGGCGCTTAGGCCCTAGGTTTCCGCAAACGGCCCAATAAGTCCCGGTCGATGTCGGGACGATACGCGACAGGGTGATGGAACGCCGCTAACACCAGATCCCAGTGGGTGAGGTGGCGTATGCGTACTTTGGCGGTGTTGTTTGGCTGTCTGGCGGTCCTGGCGGCGCCCGCCGCGGCGCAGGATATGGACCGGATGGGGACGGCGGCTTTCGCCGCGGCCGCCGAGGGAAATGTTCCCGCCCTCATGGAGCTCGTCGGCCAGGGGTTCGACGTGAACTTCCAGCGCCGGGGCAGTTCGGCGCTGGAGACCGCCGTCACATTCAAGCGGCCGGAAGCCGTGCGCTACCTGCTGAGCCGCGGCGCCGACCCGGCGGTCATGGTCTACGAAGAGTTCGTGGTGGGCCAGGAAACCCCGCGTCCGCTGATCGATTTCGCCCGAAAGTCCAGTTCGCCGGAGATCGTCGCCCTGCTGGAGGGCGCCATGGGCGCGCCACGGCCGGCGGCTTCACCCGCGACGGCGGCGGCCCCCAGAACGGCGGCCGCCCCGAGACCGGCTGTTCCGGTCACCCCGGCCCCGCCCCCCGTCGTGAGGGTCGCGCCGCCCGCAGGCCCGGCCGGAGGGCGCGCCCGCTGGGACCCGCCCGGC
>DGYN01000017.1:6279-20025 GCA_002398405.1 Caulobacteraceae bacterium UBA5005 | reverse complement strand
ACTCACATGCGTTAGCCCTGCCCAAATAGGGGGCCGCGTTTACTCTATTAGTCTGCTCGAACGACTTGCAATGGTGGGCAAATTCGCCGCATCCATGAGTCGGGCGCGTTGTAAATTCTTTTCTGAGGTGTATACACTTTCTCCACAGGTTGACGGGTGGCAAAGAGATCGTCCGCAGCCGGTGGGGGACGTACATCATGAAGACCTTGGCGGTAATTTCCCGCAAAGGTGGGGCTGGCAAGACCACGGTCTCCGTCAACCTTACCATGGCCGCTCGCGCGCTTGGCGTGAAGGCGGTGCTCGCCGACGCTGATCCGCTGCGTTCGGCCACCGACGTTCTTGGGAGCCGTGAGGACGCCGCGTCCCTGCTGTTTCCGACGACGCCCGCGAAACTCTTCGCGCTCACTCAGGCCGCGTCGCGGTCTGGCGCCGACCTTCTGATCATCGACACGGCGGCCGCGCCCGAGAGCGACATCACCCAGGCGGTGAAGGTCGCGGACCTGTGCCTGGCCGTGGCGCGTCCCACCTACCTCGACCTGTCGGCCGCGGTGCGCTCGGCCCAGATCATCAAGCACCTGGGCCGTGAGGGCATGATCGTCCTCAATCAGTGCGCCCCCGCCCGCCGCGGCGTCGAGCCGCCGGCGGTGGTCAAGGCCTTTGACGCCCTGCGTTTCGCGGGGCTGGAGACCGCGCCGATCGCCCTGCGCAGCCGCATGGCGTACCAGAACGCCTTCACCAGCCGCACCGGTGTCTGTGAGGCTGACGGCAAGGACTCCGCGTCGCTGGAGATCAAGGCCCTTTTCCGCCACGTCTGGCGGGCGCTGAAGGCCCAAGGCGAGGCGCCGATCCGCACGGCCAACGACGATATCCGCATGTTCGAGGCGTTGCAGACGCTGGGTTAAGCCGCCAAGGCTACGCGGGCCAGGTTTCCAAGGATCTTTTCCGCGGCATCAAGGCGCGCCTCGGGCGTGAGCCATTCGCCTCGCACCACGATTTTCTGGTCAGGCCGCAGTTTCCAGGCGACCGAGTTCTTCTGCACGAATTGGACAAGGCCCATGGGGTTTTCGAAGACATCGTTGCGGAAGGTGATCACCGCGCCCTTGGGGCCGACGTCGATTTTCGACACATTGGCCTGACGGCACAGGCCCTTGATGGCCACGACCTTGAGGAGGTGGTCGGCTTCTTCGGGCAGGGGGCCGAAGCGGTCGATCAGTTCGGCGGCCAGGGCCTCGCGGTCCTCGGGCCGTTCGGCTTCTGACAGGCGACGGTAGAGGGCCAGGCGGACGTTGAGGTCGGGGACGTAGGCTTCGGGGATGAGGACGGCGGCGCCGGTGTTGATCTGTGGCGACCAGCCGCGGTCGGCGACGACATCCTCGGCGCCCTTGAGCTTGAGGTCGGCGACGGCGTCCTCGAGCATCTGCTGATAAAGTTCGACGCCGATCTCCTTGATATGGCCTGACTGTTCGTCGCCCAAGAGGTTCCCGCCGCCCCGTATATCAAGGTCGTGGCTGGCCAGCTGGAAGCCGGCGCCCAAGCTGTCGAGGGACTGCAGGACCTTGAGCCGCTTTTCCGCCGACAGGGTGAGCTGTTTTTGAACCGGGGTCGTCAGATAGGCGTAGGCCCGCGCCTTGGCCCGGCCGACCCGGCCACGCAGCTGGTAGAGCTGGGCCAGGCCGAACATGTCGGCGCGGTGGATGATGAGGGTATTGGCGGTGGGGATATCAAGGCCGCTTTCGACGATGGTGGTCGACAGGAGCACATCGTAGGCGCCCTCGTAGAAGGCGCCCATGACGTCTTCCAGCTGGGTCGGGGCCATCTGGCCGTGGCCGACCACGAACTTCACCTCAGGCACCTGTTCGCGCAGGAATTTCTCAATGTCCGGCAGGTCCTTGATGCGCGGCGCGACATAGTAGGCCTGGCCGCCGCGGTACTTCTCGCGCAGCAGGGCCTCGCGGATGGTCACGGGGTCGAAGGGGGTGATGTAGGTGCGGACCGCCAGGCGGTCGACCGGCGGGGTGGCGATGATCGACATCTCGCGGATGCCGGAGAGCGCCATCTGCAGGGTGCGGGGGATGGGCGTAGCGGTGAGGGTCAGCATGTGCACCTCGGCGCGCAGGGCCTTCAGCGCCTCCTTATGCTTGACCCCGAAGTGCTGCTCCTCGTCGACGATGACGAGGCCCAAGTTTGCGAATTCCACGGTCTTGGAGAGCACGGCGTGGGTGCCGACGACGATCTCGGCCTCGCCTTTCCTGAGGTCCTCCTTAGCCTCGTTGGTCTCAGCGGTGGGGACCAGGCGCGACAGGCGGCGGATCTTCACCGGCCAGCCATGGAAGCGTTCGACGAAGGTTTTGTAGTGCTGGCGGGCCAGCAGGGTCGTCGGACAGACCACCGCCACCTGTTTGCCGCTCATGGCGACCACGAAGGCGGCCCGTAGCGCCACCTCGGTCTTGCCGAAGCCGACATCGCCGCAGATCAGCCGGTCCATGGGTTTGCCCGAAGCGAGGTCGCCGAGCACATCGCCGATGGCGTTCAGCTGGTCGTCCGTCTCCTCATAGGGGAAGCGGGCGCAGAATTCGTCGAACAGGCCGCTGGGCGGGTCGACTTCTTCGGTGGCTTTCACCGCCCGCGCCGCCGCGATCTTGATCAGGCCCTCGGCCATCTCGCGCAGGCGCTCCTTGGCCCGCGCCTTTCGTCCCTGCCAGGCGGCGCCGCCCAGGCGGTCGAGCTGGACGCCGTCGGATTCGGCGCCGTAGCGGGTCAGAAGGTCGATGTTTTCGACGGGCAGGTAGAGCTTTGAGTCGCCGTAGTACTGCAGCTCCAGGCAGTCGTGCGGCGCTTCCTGAACTTCCAGAGTGCGCAGGCCTTCGTAGCGGCCGATGCCGTGGTCAATATGGACCACCAAGTCGCCGGGGGTCAGGGAGGTGGCTTCCGCCAGGAAGTTGGCCGCCCGGCGTTTCTTCTTGGGCCGGGCCAGACGGTCGCCGAGGATGTCCTGTTCGGAAATAACGGCGAGGTTTTCGGTCTCGAACCCGGTCTCGATCGGCAAAACGACGCGCTGCGGCTTTTTCGGATCCGCCGCCTTGGCGGCTTGCCAGTAGGGCGCGACGGTCAGGCCCTTGAGGCCATGGTCGCTCAGCATATGGGACAGCCGCTCGGAGGATCCCTCCGACCAGGAGGCGAACAGCACCCGTTTGCCGGCCAAGGCTAGGGCATCGGCGTGGGCGGCGGTCGCCTCAAACAGATTGACGCTGTCCTGCGCCCGCTCGGCGGAGAACTGGCGGCCCATGCGGGCGCCCAGGTCCATGCTCCCCTCGCCTTCCCGCTGGAACGGCGAGAAGCGGCGATTGTCCAAGAGGGTCAGGGTCTCTTCCCACTCTTCGGCCGGCAGATAGAGGCGGCCGGGATTGAGCGCGCGGTAGTGGACCTTGGCCTCGGCTTCGGTGCGGGCCTGATAGGCGTCGTCGATCATCGAAAGGCGCTCGTCCCGCGCCTCACTGGCCAGGTGGTCGATGCCGATCAGGGTGCGGTCCGGCAAATAGTCGAACAGGGTCTCGAGGCGCTCGTAGAACAGGGGCAGGAAGTGCTCCATGCCCTGGCGCCGGGCCCCTTCGCTCACCGCTTCGTAGAGCGGGTCGTCGCCAGGGGCGCCGAAGATATCGAGATAGCCGGTGCGGAAGCGGGCGATGGAATCCTTGTCGAGCAGGGCCTCTGACACCGGCAGGAGGTCGATAGCGTGCAGCTGTTTGGTGGACCGCTGGGTTTCCGGATCGAAGGCGCGGATCGATTCCAGGGTGTCGCCAAACAGATCGAAGCGCACCGGCTCGTCGGCGCCCGGCGGGAAGACGTCGATCACCCCGCCGCGGACCGCGAACTCGCCGCGTTCGGAAACCGTCGAGGCGCGGCTGTAGCCATTGACGGCGAAGTAGCTCTCCAGGCTGGAGACGTTGACGTCGCGCCCGGTCCTGGCCTGATAGCTCGCCCGCTGGACCGAAGCCCTGGGCGGTACGCGTTGCAGGAGGGCGGCGGCGGGGGTGACCAGGATCTTGGGCTTGTCCTCCAGCCCCGCGGCCAGGCGGGACAGGATCGCCATGCGCTGGGCGGCGACCCCGCCGGAAGGACCGATCCGGTCGTAGGGCAGGCAATCCCAAGAGGGGAAGGTCAGGACCTCCATCTCCGGCGCGAAGAAGGCCATCGCGCCTGCGAAGGCCTGGGCGCGCGAGGAATCCCGCGCCACGAAGACGGTAAGGCCGCCCCGGATGCGGGCGATATCGGCCATGACCAGGGCGTCGAACCCCTCCGGCGCAGACGTCAGGTCGAGGCGCCCCGGGGTGGTGGCGATGGTCTTGAGGTCTTGTTTGTCCACGATGCTACGAGCCGGACAGATCGCCGGAAGCGATAGGAAGGGCCGCCTTGAAGGCCTGAACCTGCTTCAGGATGGAGGTGTCGAACGCAGGCGGCGGCGGGGCGCGACCGGTGACCCAGTCGTAGACGTCCTGGTCCGGGGCATCGAGAAGGGCCTCCAGATCGTCCAGATCAACGGAGCTTAGGCTTGGCCCATGGGTCTGTGCGAACGGCCCGAAAATCAGGTCCGCTTCCCGAAAACCGCGCCGCCAGGCGCGGAAGATAATCCGCTTTAGCCTCGTCTCTTCCATGGGGAGGCGGCGATATAGAACCAAGCGCCGCGCACCGCTAGCTGCGCTATGCTGTTTTCATGCGGCCGGAGATTCTTTTCCCCCTGTTCGCGCCTTCCGCGAAGCTGAAGGGCGTGGGGCCCAAGCTCGCGCCCCTGGTCGAGCGGGTGGCCGGGCCCCTGGTGCGTGACGTCGCCTTCACCCTGCCTCAGAGCCTGGTGAGGCGGCGCAGGACCACGGTGAGCGCCGCCCTGGACAAGGAGGTCCAGACCTTCACCGTCAGGATCGACCAGCACTTCCCGCCGCGCCGGCCGGGATTGCCGTACCGGATCAAGGCTGTAGATGAGACCGGGTCGATTTCTATTATCTATTTCAAAGTGTTTGGAGATTCTCTTTTAAAGGCTCATCCGGCTGGCGCGGCCCGCGTGGTCAGCGGCAGGGTCGAGGTGTTCAACAGCGAACTGCAGATCACGCACCCCGATTATCTGCTCGACGCGGGCCGGGCCGGCGACATTCCGGATGTCGAACCGATCTATCCCGGAACGGCGGGCCTGCCGCCACGCACCCTGCGCCGTTTCGCCCTGGAGGCGCTGGAGGCCGCGCCGGTGCTGCCGGAATGGATCGATGCGGCCTGGAAGGCGAAACAGGGTTGGCCGGCCTGGCGCGACGCCCTGGCGGCCGTCCATGCGCCCAAGGCCGAGACTGACCTTGGGGCAGACGCCTTGCCCCGACGGCGGCTCGGCTATGACGAGCTGTTGGCCCATCAACTGGCCCTGGCGCGGCGCAAGGAGGGCCGGCGGCGGGAACCGGCGGCGTCAATCCCGGCGGCCAGGACGACGGCGGATCTCGAAACCGCCCTGCCTTTCCGCCTGACGGGCGCCCAGGTCCGGGCGCTGTCCGAAATCCGTGGAGACCTGGCGCACGGCGAGCGGATGTCGCGCCTGCTGCAGGGGGACGTGGGCTCGGGCAAGACGGTGGTCTGTATGCTGGCGGCGGCTGACGTGGCGGCGGCGGGGCGGCAGACGGTGCTGATGGCCCCCACCGAAATTCTCGCCCGCCAGCACTATGAGACCATCGCCGGGCCGCTGGAGGCCGTCGGGATTCGTTCGGTCCTGCTCACCGGACGGGACAAGGGCGCCGGGCGAGCGGAGAAGCTGCGGTTGATCGCGTCCGGCGAAGCGGCGATCGCGGTCGGCACCCACGCCCTTTTCCAGGACGACGTCGTCTATCAGGCCCTGACCCTGGCGGTGATCGACGAGCAGCACCGGTTCGGCGTCTCCGAACGCAGGCGGCTGCAGGAGAAGGGCGCCGGCGTCCACCTGCTGGCCATGTCCGCGACGCCAATCCCACGCACCCTGGAACTCACCCTTTACGGCGACCTCGACGTCTCGCGCCTGGATGAAAAGCCGCCGGGCCGCACCCCCGTCGCCACCCGCGCTGTCCCCTCCCCCCGGATCGGCGAGATCGTCGAGCGGCTGCGGGCGGTGATCAGGGACGGGGCCCAGGCCTTTTGGATCTGTCCGCTGGTTTCGGAATCCGAGGACAGCGATCTCGCGGCCGCTGAAGGACGGGTTGAGGACCTTAGGCGCGCTCTGGGTCCCTCCGTGGGTCTGGTTCACGGCCAGATGCCGTCGGCCGCCAAGGACCAGGTCATGGCTGATTTCGCGGACGGCAAGGTCAGCGTCCTGGTGGCGACCACGGTGGTGGAGGTCGGGGTCAATGTGCCCAACGCCTCGATCATGGTCATCGAGCACGCCGAGCGGTTCGGCCTGGCGCAACTGCACCAGCTGCGGGGCCGGGTGGGACGGGGAGCGAGGGAAAGCGCCTGTGTACTCCTTTACGATCCACCGCTTTCCAAGACCGGGGAGGCCCGGCTCAATATCCTGCGAGAGACCGACGACGGCTTCCTGATCGCCGAAAAGGACCTGGAGCTGCGCGGCGGGGGCGATCCGCTGGGCCTGAAGCAGAGCGGCTTTCCCGCCTATCGCCTGGCCGACCCTGTGGCCCACCGCGACCTCATCCAGCCCGCCGCCGACGAGGCGCGGCTGATCCTGGCGACGGACCCTGAGTTTAAATCGGAGAAGGGGAAGGCAGTGAAGGTTTTGATCGAGCTGTTCGACTGGAAGCCGACGGGCGCCGCCGACGCGGGCTAACGGACCTGATGGATGGCCTTCAGCGTGGTCAGAAGCGCCCTTGCGCCGCTGAGCGGCAGGCAGCTGGGCCCATCGCACAGCGCCTTATCCGGATCGGGGTGGAATTCCAGAAAGACGCCGTCGGCTCCCGCCGCCACCGCCGCCTTGGCGATGATTGGCACCCCATCGCGCCGCCCGCCCGTCGAAGCGCCCGCCGTGCGCGGGTCGGCGCCCGGAAGCTGGACCGCGTGGGTGGCGTCGATGGTCACGGGAACGCCGAGCTTTTGCATCTCGCCGATGGCCAGCATGTCGACCACCAGGTTGTTGTAGCCGAAGGACGAACCGCGTTCGCACAGGATGACCGGCAGGTCAGGGGCTGCCTCGCGCGCCTTGTCGATGATGTTCCTTACGTCCCAGGGCGCCTGATACTGGGCCTTTTTGACGTGCAGGATCCCGCCCGCCGCCTGTGTCGCCTTGGCGGCCGCGACGATCAGGTCGGTCTGGCGGTTAAGGAAGGCGGGGATCTGGACGATGTCGGCGACCGCCGCCACGGCCCGCGCCTGTTCCGGCTCATGCAGGTCGGTGACGATGGGAACGCCGAGGGTGAGCTTCACCTCCGCCAGCAGGGCCAGGCCGTCCTTCAGCCCCGGGCCACGATAGCTTTTGATCGATGAGCGGTTGGCCTTATCGAAGCTGGCCTTGAACACAAAGGGCAGATCCAGACCCACGCAGATCGCCTGCAGCTCGCGTCCGACCGTCAGGGCGAGGTCGAGGTTTTCCAGAACATTGAGACCGGCGATGACCGCCAGCGGCCCCTCGCCGATCGACATGTTCCAGCGCTTGAGATGAACCACGGGCATGGCGGGCTCCTTAAGGCGCGGCGGCGGGCTTGGCCAGGGCCGCGACGCGAGCCAGGGCATCGGCCTCCAGGTCGGCGTAGAACAGGCTGTAGGGCCGCGCCTCCTGACGCTCGGTCCAGCTCAGCGCGGGGCGAAGGGCCGGCGCCCTTGGGCGGGTGATCTTGAGGACCCCATCCACGCATTGCGCGCCGATCTGGTGTTGCTGAAAGCCCGGCCGCGCGCCCCACTCCAGGCCGGAGGCGTTGGCGCCGCCCAGGTGAGACTTGGCTTCCGCTGTCTGGCCGGTGACGGCGCCGAGCAGGGGGTTGAAGCAGAGCGGTTCGCGGCCCGCCAGACTGACCAGCTGTCCGCCGTTCCACACCGGCGCGTGGCGCAGCCGGTAGGGCGTGCGGGAGGCGTCGTTGTAGGTTTCGCCGACCCAGGCCGCGACGCAGCCCGTTTGACCGCGGGCGCGGCAGGCCGGCAGGACAGCGCCTTCGCCATAGGCGTCGGCGGGGACGGCGGTCTCGATCAGATAGACGGCGGCGATACGCCCCTTCATCGCCGGGTCCGCCGCAAGCTCGCGCGCCAGCCGCTCGGCCAGCACCCCGCCCTGCTCGACCCCGACAATGACCAGGGGCAGGCCCTCGTCATAGGTGTCGATATAGCGGTCGAAGGCGGTGCGGATATCGCCATAGGCGAAGGCGCGGGCGTCGCGCGCGTCCTCGCGAAGGGTCAGGGTCGAATAGAGGTTGGCCTGGCGGTAGCGGGGCGCGAACACCCGGCCGACTTTCAGGAACGGCCCGGCGTGGTTGGGGATCATCACCTCGTTGAGCAGCCGCCGGGCGCGGGCGTCGTCAATATCGGCGTTCCATTCGTCGCCATCGTAGGTGGTCGGATGCACGAAGAAGACATCCGCGCCCCTGGGCGCCTCGCCCACCGGCAGCAGGGCCCAAGCCGAGCCCTGGCCATAGTCGGGTGCGGGCGGCGGTGAATAGGTCTGATAGGGAACGCCAGGGTCCATGAACCATTCGCGGATCGGCCCCCACCAGACCAGCACGGCGGCGGCCAGGAAGAGGCTCGTTCCCCCCAAAAGGAGGCAGATCCACGACAGGGCGCCGAAACGTTTCGCCATGCCTTAGCAGTGACGCGGACCGGCGCGTCCCGCAAGCGGTCGCCGCAGCTTGACAGGAGGGATCACGGGCGTAGTCTCTTGGTAAGTTTACGAGCGTAGCCCATGCAGATCACCGCCGCTGAAAGCCAGATCATGGACGTCCTTTGGAGGCGGGGCGCGCCCATGTCCTTCGACGACCTGCTGGCCGAGGTCACCGAAACCCAGGCCTGGGGCCGGGCGACGGTCAAGACCCTGGTCAACCGTCTGCTGCACAAGAAGGCCATCGCCTCTGAACGCGAGGCCGGCGTCCACCAATACCGCGCCCTGGTGGAACGGGCCGACTACCTGCAGGCCGAAAGCCAGAGCCTTCTCGACCGCCTGTTCGAGGGGCAGCTGACGCCGCTGATTTCCCATTTCGCCGAGTACCGCAAACTCAAGCCCGAAGAAGTCAAACGGCTGAAGCGGCTGATCGAGGAGGCCGGGGATAATGACGACTGAGCTCGCCATGGCCCTGGTCCGGCTGAACATCAGCCTCGGCGTGGCCGTCCTGCTCGTCCTCATTCTTCGAACGCCCATAAGGCGCTGGTGCGGAGCCGACCTAGCCTATCGTCTCTGGATCCTGATCCCCATCACCCTGATCGGCGACCTTACCGCCGGCGTTCTCACCTTTCCTCACTCAAGCCTTGGACCGCCCATTCCCGCCGACTGGGTCCTTCCCGTCCTGCCGGTCTGGACGACAAAGATCTGGCTCGGAGGGGTAGCGGCAGGCCTTCTCATGATGGCCGGGATGCACCTCTACATGTCGATCCGGGTCCGCCGGGGGACGGCTGGTCCCGCGGTGGTGGGCCTGTTCCGCCCAAGGCTGTGCCTGCCGGTGGACTTCACCAGCCGGTTCACCCCCGCCGAGCAAAAACTGATCCGCACCCATGAGCGGATGCACCTGGAGCGCAACGACGTATTGGCCAACGCCGCCATGGGCCTGCTGCGGTGCCTGTTGTGGTTCAACCCGCTGATCCACCTCGCCGCCATCGCCCTGAAGCACGACCAGGAAATGGCCTGCGACGCCGGCGTCATGGACGCCTTTCCTGACCAGCGGCGGCGTTACGCCAGCACCATGCTGAAGGCTCAGCTGGGTCCGATGGGGGTCTGCGCCTTTGGAAGCCATCCGCTGGAGGCACGCATCGCCGCCGTGGTGCGCGGCGAGCCCCTGCCCTATCCCCGGGTGTTCGGTGCGGTCTTCATGGGAGCCGGGCTGTTCCTGCTGGTCTGGTCCTACGCCTACACCTTCCATGGCGCGACGCCTGGCGAAGACCTTGTGGCGGGGCTTCGGCACGGCAATCTCGTGGCCGATCTGTGGGCCTATCTGAGGACCGCCGCACCCTGAACGGTCACGACATGCTGGTTCGGGCCAAGGTGAAGGGTGACCTCAGCCGCGATTTCGAAGTCGACTACGTCATCAAAGGTCCGGGGCGCGATGTCCGGCAGGTCCGCCGCCACAAACTGCTTGGCCCCTGCCCGGCCGGCTGGGAGATCGGCGACAACACCGACCGCAAGGGCAACCTCCGCGTCAACGCCATGCATTGACGGGCCGGCCATGGGCCGCTCATGCTCCCCTCCATGCCTGAGGATCTGCTGCCGAAGGAACTGAGGGACTTCGACGCCCTGGCGCTTGTCCAGCTGGGCAAGTCGACCATCACCGTCGGCGGCATCGTCGCGGCGATCGTCATCATCATCGTGGCGATCCTGGTGTCGCGCATCGTCGCGGCCATGATCCGGCGCGTGAGGCTTCGCGCGGGCGAAGCGGGTCCCTCGATCTACATTTTCGAGAAGCTGATCACCTACAGCCTGGTGATTCTGGGCGTGATCGCCGCCTTCTCGACGCTTGGCTTGGACCTGTCATCCCTGACCCTGTTCGCCGGCGCGCTAGGCGTGGGCCTGGGCTTTGGCCTGCAGGGGATCGTCAAGGAATTCATCAGCGGCATCGTGCTGATCTTCGACAAGCTGGTGCGGATCGGGGATTACATCGAACTGCAGACCGGCGAGCGTGGCGTCGTCGCCGAGATCGGACCCCGCGCTACCCGTATCCGCAACAACGACGACCTCAACGTCATGATCCCCAATTCGCGGCTGATCGAGGTTCCGGTCACCAACTGGACCTTCAACAACGGCACGCGGCGGATGCACATCCCCTTCGTCGTCGCCTTCGGATCGGACAAAGAAGCGGTGCGCGACGCGGTGCTCAAGGCCGCGCACGGGGTTCCCTTCACCCTGAGCGACACCAAAGACCGCAAGACCCAGGTCTGGCTGGTGGGCTTTGGGCCCAACGGCCTAAATTTCGAACTGGTGGTCTGGCCGGCGCTGGAGGCGGTGAAGCGGCCCAATGCGGCGCACGCGGCCTATACCTGGGCCATCGAGGATGCGCTTCGGGCTTCGGGCTTTGAAATACCCTTCCCGCAGCACGAACTGCGCCTGCGCGGCCTGTTCGGCGAGGAGGGCCAGGTCGCCCGCGACGCCCTGGGCCTCAAGCGCACCAAGCAGGCGGCGACGCCGGACGCGGCCCCCACCAAGGTCAACGACGCCGCCGACGACCTGATCCGCGGCAAGAAGGTGGACGCCGCCCAGGCCAAGGCCCAGGGGCTCCCACCGCCTGGAAAGCCTGTGACCTAAGGTCCCGCTTGCTCCGGACTCGTCGCGAGCCCATACCGGACAAGCGAATCGCAGCAAATTCACACCATGTCCAAGCCTCAGCCTTCCCTGTTCGACGAGGCCCTCGCCCCGCCTCCCGCCTCGCCGTTGGCCGAGAGCCATGAACCGCGCCCCGATCCCAAGCTGACGTCCTCCTATTCGGCCAAGGACATCGAGGTCCTGGAAGGGCTGGAACCGGTGCGCAAGCGACCGGGGATGTACATCGGCGGCACCGACGAGCGGGCCCTGCACCACCTGTTCGCCGAGGTGCTGGACAACTCCATGGACGAGGCGGTGGCGCGCCACGCCAAGCTGATCGAGGTTACCCTCGACGCCGACGGCTATCTGACGGTGAAAGACGATGGGCGAGGCATGCCCGTCGATACCCACCCCCGCTATCCGGGAAAATCGGCCCTGGAAGTCATCATGACCGTCCTCCATTCGGGGGGGAAATTCTCCGGCAAGGCCTATGAAACCTCCGGCGGCCTGCACGGCGTCGGCGTCAGTGTTGTCAATGCCTTGTCGGAACATCTTGAAGCGACCGTGTGGCGCGATGGTTTCGAACATCGCCAGGCTTTCTCCCGCGGCAAACCGCTTGGGAAACTTGAAAAGGTCGCGCCCTCCAAGAAGCGGGGCACCGCCATCCGCTTCAAGCCGGACGAGGAGATCTTCGGCGAAAACGCCTCGTTCAAGCCGGCCCGCGTCTACCGCATGGCCAGGTCCAAGGCCTACCTGTTCCGCGGCGTCGAGATCCGCTGGTCCTGCGACCCCTCCCTGATCCGCGACGCGACGGTCCCTGAAGCCACATTCCACTTCCCCGGCGGCCTGGCCGACTTCCTGGCCGAGCGCACGGCGGGCATCGAGACCGTCACCGAAACCTTCGCCGGCCGGGTCGAGCGTGAGGGCGAGGCCGGCGCCGTCGAATGGGCGGTGACCTGGAGCCCGGCAGGCTTTGGCGAAGCCGACGGCTTCATCCAGTCCTACTGCAACACGGTCCCGACGCCCGAAGGCGGCACCCACGAGGCGGGCTTCCGCGCCGCCCTGACGCGCGGGCTGAAACAATATGCTGACCTGGTCGGTGACAAGCGGGCGGGCATCGTTACCGCCGAGGACGTCGCGGCCATGGCGGGCGCCCTGATCAGCGTCTTTGTTAAAAATCCCGAGTTCCAGGGCCAGACGAAGGAGCGCCTCTCCTCATCTGACGCCCAGCGCCTGGTGGAAGCCACCCTGCGCGATCCCTTTGACCACTGGCTGACCGCTTCGCCCAAGGCCGCCCGCACCCTGCTGGATTTCGTCATTGAGCGGGCCGAGGAGCGGCTCAAGCGCCGCAAGGACAAGGAGGTCGCCCGCGCGTCCGCGACCCGCAAGCTGCGCCTGCCCGGCAAGCTCGCTGACTGTTCCGGCGACGCCATGGACGGCACCGAGCTTTTCATCGTCGAGGGCGATTCCGCCGGCGGTTCGGCCAAACAGGCGCGCAACCGCAAGACCCAGGCGATCCTGCCCCTGCGCGGTAAGATCCTCAACGTCGCCTCCTCTTCCGGCGGCAAGGCGGCAGACAACCAGGAACTTTCCAACCTGATGCTGGCCCTGGGCGTTCAGGGCGGGACACGGTTTAGGGAAGAGGAACTGCGCTACGAGCGCATCGTCATCATGACCGACGCCGACGTCGACGGCGCCCATATCGCGAGTCTTCTGATCACCTTCTTCTACCGCACCATGCCCGACCTGATCCGCAATGGCCGCCTGTTCCTGGCTCTGCCGCCCCTCTACCGCATCAGTCACGGGCCGACCGTCGAGTACGCCCGCGATGACGCGCACAAGGACGAGCTCCTCGCCACAACCTTCAAGGGCAAGAGGCCGGATATCGGCCGGTTCAAGGGCCTGGGCGAAATGATGCCCGCCCAACTCAAGGAAACCACCATGGACCCGACCAAGCGCACCCTGGCGCGGGTGACGTTGCCACGGTCGGAAGAGGCGGTGGAGGATCTGGTTGAGACCCTGATGGGCAGGAAGGCGGAACTCCGCTTCCGGTTTATTCAGGAGAACGCGGAGTTCGCGGTCGAGGATATCGACGTCTAGCCACGCGTTGACTTTACACCCAATGGGACTAAGGGTCGCCGCCTCGAAGGCAGGTTGGCGAATCCGCGCCGCCCGCACGCTCAAGACCGGGCGGCCTCGAGATTTAACCAGCGTGACATGACAGAATTTTCCGAACTGGGGCTGAGCCCCTCTACCCTCCAGGCGGTGGCCGACACCGGCTATACGACCGCCACCCCGATCCAGGCCCAGGCGATTCCGGTCGCCCTCGCAGGTCAGGATGTCCTGGGCATCGCCCAGACCGGCAC
>DGYN01000017.1:0-6047 GCA_002398405.1 Caulobacteraceae bacterium UBA5005 | reverse complement strand
GCACCGGCAAGACGGCGGCCTTCACCCTCCCGATGGTCGACAAGCTGATGAACGGCCGGTCCAAGGCGCGTATGCCGAGGGCCCTGGTTCTGGCCCCCACCCGCGAGCTCGCTGACCAGGTGGCCGAGAGCTTTGGCAAATACGCCAAGGGCACCAAGCTTTCCTGGGCCCTACTCATCGGCGGCGTTTCCATGGGCGACCAGATCGCCAAGCTGGACCGCGGCGTCGACGTCTTGATCGCCACCCCGGGCCGCCTGCTCGACCTCTTCGAGCGGTCCAAGGTGTTGCTGACGGGCGTTTCGATCATGGTGGTCGATGAGGCCGACCGGATGTTGGACATGGGCTTCATCCCGGACATCGAGCGCATCTTCAAGATGACGCCTCCCAAGAAGCAGACCCTGTTCTTCTCGGCGACCATGCCGCCGGAAATCACCCGCCTGACCAAGCAGTTCCTGCGCGATCCCGTGCGGATCGAGGCGACGCGGCCGGCGACGACCGCGACGACAATCACCCAGCACCTGGTCCGCATCCCCTCGACCGAGCCCAAGGCCAAGCGCATGGCGCTGCGGGCCCTGATCCAGAACTACGACATCAAGAACGGCATCGTCTTCTGCAACCGCAAGAGCGAAGTCGATATCGTCGCCAAGTCGCTGAAGACCCACGGTCTGGACGCCGCCCCGATCCACGGGGACCTGGACCAGTCCCTGCGCATGAAGACCCTGAGCGAATTCCGCTCCGGCGCGCTTCGCCTGCTGGTCGCCTCGGACGTCGCGGCGCGGGGTCTCGACATCCCCGATGTGTCGCACGTCTTCAACTATGACGTTCCGCACCACGCCGACGACTACGTCCACCGCATCGGCCGCACCGGCCGGGCTGGCAAGACGGGCGACGCCTTCATGCTGATTACGCCGGCGGATTCGAAAAACCTCGACAAGGTCATCAAGCTGATCGGCCAGAACCCCAAGGAAGAGGTTCTCGACCTCGACTGGAGCATCGCCGAGGGCGACTCCGCTCGCCGACGGGAACGCGAAAAGGAACGCGGCGGCAAAGGCGGCGGACGGGGTGGCGGCCGTGACCGTGATCGCAGCCGCAGCGGCGGCAAGGACCGCGACCGTAAGCCCCCGCCCCTGCCGGTGGAAGAACAGGCTCGCATGGCGCCCCTGGTCGCCGAACCGCGCGCCGAACGTGAAGAGCCCGCGCCGCGCGAAGAACGGGCGCCCCGCGAAGAGCGGCCGGCCCGCGAGGCCCGCGCGCCGCGTGAGGAGCAGCCTGCCCGCGAAGAGCGTCCCGCCCGTGGGGATCGTCCTCCGCGTCAGGAACGTGAGGCTCGTCCGCCCCGCAATGACCGTGGCGGTGACCGCAACGATCGTGGCGACCGTGGTCGTGGACGTGATCGCGATGACGAGGGCGGAGGAAAGCCGGTTGTCGGCTTCGGCTCGGACCTGCCGGCCTTCCTGAAGCCGCCGTCGAAGTAGGTTAGGCGGCGGCGTCCGCGGCGTCGGCCGCCTCGTCAGCCTTGCGCCGGCGAAGCTCCATCAGCTTCACGCACCAGATCGAGACCTCGTAGAGCAGGATCAGCGGGATCGCGAGCGAGAGCTGGCTGATGGGATCTGGCGGAGTGAACAGGGCGGCGGCGATGAAGATGATCACCACGGCGTAGCGCCAGAACGCCCGCAGGCCCTTGGCGTTGACGATGCCCGCCAGCCCCAGGAGCGAGAGCACCACCGGGAGCTGGAAGCAGAGCCCGAAAGCGAGGATCAGTTTGATCGACAGGGCCAGGTGCTCGTCGACCTTGGGCGTCATCTTGATGGTTAGGTCGCCAAGCTGCTGCTGGTTCAGGCTGAACCAGAGCACGAAGGGCAGCATCATGTAGTAGACCAAGGCCGCGCCCATGGCGAAGAGCACCGGCGAGGCGACGAGGAACGGCGCGAAGGCCATCCGTTCCTTGCGATAAAGGCCCGGCGCCACGAACCTGTAGAGCTGCCAGGCCAGAACGGGAAAACAGATCACCACCGCGCCGAACGCCGCGAGCTTGACCTTCACCAGAAAAGTTTCCAGCGCGGCCGTGGCGATGAGATCCAGATGCTGGCCTGTCGGCTTGGGAAGCTCCGTGAAGCCCAAGACCCCCGAGATCATGTCCAGGCTAAAGGGGTGGCCATGGCCCGCCTGCTCCTGCAGGGCGATCATCCCCTCGGCCACGTACCAAGGCTCCAGCAGGAACTCCAGCAGCGGGCCGGCGAAGTAGAAGGAGATGAAGAACCCGATGACCAGGACGATGACGCAGGTCATCAGCCGGTTGCGCAGCTCCTTCAGGTGCTCGAGCAACGGCGCGCGGGACGCTTCGATATGGGCCTCGTCGTGATCGATCGACATCGGCCTAGCTCACCGTCTTGGCGGCGCGCTTGGCGGGCGTCTTGCGGACGGGCTTTGGACCGCCTTCGACGACCGCAGGCGCGGCGGCCTTCTTGGCCGCGGGCTTTTTCGGCGCGGCCTTTTTGCGGGCCGGCTTGGGCGCCTCCACGACAGCGGCGGGATCTTCCCAGGGAATATGCTCAGTCTGGACGTTGCCGTAGTCGAAATTGGGGTCGGAGAGGCTCTGGCTGATCTCGGCGTTCATGTCCGACATCGTCGAATTGAGGCCCATCGGGTCGGCCGCCTTGGCGCGCATGGCCTCGACTTCCTTGCGCAGTTCGTCGAGCTCGGACTGGCGGGCCATGTCGTCGAAGCTGGCGCGGAAGTCCGACGCCATGCGGCGCGCCTTGTTCATGAACTCGCCGAACTTGCGCATCACCACCGGCAGGTCCTGCGGCTTGAAGACCAGCAGGGCGACGACCGCCACGATGATCAGTTCCGCGCCGCCAATATCAGGGAACATGTGTGAGACAGGCCTTGGGCGCGGCTGGAGCGGCCCGGGTTAGAGTGGCGGAGAGACCGAAGATCAGCTCTTCAGGTCTTCTTTTTCTTTGTCCGTGCGGGGCAGCGTCGCGTCGAGCGTGCTGTCGGCTTTCTTGTCGCCCTCTCCGTCTTTCAGGCCGTCCTTGAAGGCGCGGATGCCTTTGGCCGCGTCGCCCATCAGGCTCGACAGCTTGCCGCGCCCGCCAAACAGGACGAGGACGATGACGCCTACGATGACCCAATGCCAGATACTGAAACCGCCGGGCATGTTCCGTTCCTAAGTTTGAGCCGGTCCAGGAGGCCCGGCTAATTATGAGACTGTTGGCAGTCTATATAGGCTAAGCCAATCGTTATCGCCAACGGCGTGTAAGGAAAGGTCAGCTTTCCTCCTGCAGAAAGTCCTGGTGGAACTCCGCGTCGTCGCCTGGTTCCAGCGGATCTTCCTCATCCCCGCCGCCCAGCATCGGGTCTGGAACGGCGAAGCCCGGCGGCAGGTCGGCGTCAAGAAGGCCCAGCTGCTTCATTTCCGCCGCGCCCGGCAGGTCGGCCAGGCTCGCCAGGCCATAGTGCTCCAGGAAGGCGTCGGTGGTGCCGAAGGTCACCGGGCGGCCCGGCGTGCGGCGCCGGCCGCGCATCTTGACGAGGTCGAGTTCCAGCAAGGTGTCCAGCGTGCCGCGCGAGGCCTGCACGCCGCGGATCGCCTCGATCTCGGCGCGGGTCACGGGCTGGTGGTAGGCGACGATGGCGAGGGTTTCCTGCGCCGCCTTGGAAAGCTTGCGCGGCTCTTCGCGCTCCACGGTCATCAGGAAGGAAAGGTCCGCCGCCGTCTGGAAACGCCAGCAGCCGGCCACCTCGACCAGTTCCACCCCCCGCCCCTCATAGAGGCGACGCAGTTCGGCGATGGCTTCATGGATATCGACATTGGCCGGCAGGCGCCGGGACAGGTCGTCGATGCTCAAGGGTTCAGCCGCCGCGAACAGCAGGGCTTCGACCATGCGGGCGGCGTCGCTCATTCCGCGGCCTCCATCCGGCGGGCGCGCAGGTAGAGCTCCGCAAAGGCCTCCAGCTGGCGGGCCTCCAATTCGCCGTTCTTGACCAGCTCCAGACCCGCCGAAAGGGTCGAGGCGACATAGGAGGCGCGGCTTGGGCCATCGCCGTAGGGGGCCGGCGCCAAAACCGACAGCGATGTCCAGCTTTTCAGGCGCGGCAATTCGTTCTGCAGCCGCACCCTTGCGTCATCCAGGGCGAAGACCTTGGGGGTCGCCGGCTGATAGCGCCGGGCGGCCTCCTTCTTCAACTGGCCGGAATAGGCCTGGACCAGGGCGTAGAGGTTACCCTGGAAGCGGGTGTGGGAAACGACGGTCAGAGCCTGGGGATCGCCGCGCGTGAAGATGTCGCGCTTGAGCTGTGGCCGCTGCTGCAGGGCGTCGACCGCCTTGCGGATCGCATCGAGCCTGGCGAGGCGGAAAGCGAGTTGCGCCGCCTGTTCCTCAGGGCCCAGCTCATCCGGCGCGGCCTTTTCGGTCTTCGGCAATAGGAGGCGGGATTTCAGATAGGCGAGCCAGGCGGCCATAACGAGGTAATCCGCCGCCAGGGAGAACCGCAGACGCCGGGCCTGTTGCACGAAGGCCAGGTACTGTTCGGCGAGCTTGAGGATCGACAGCTTGAGCAGGTCGACCTTCTGACCCCGGGCCAGCGCCAGCAGCAGGTGCAGGGGGCCTTCATAGCCGTCGATATCGACGACCAGGGCCTCGCCCTCCTCCGCGGCGTCGGCGGCGGCTGCGAAATCGAGCTCTGTTCCGTCGTCCCTCATGGGAAGGCCGCCGCGAAACGGGCCCGGCCGGCTTCGAGGTCGAAGGGTTCGGGGATCTTGGCCAGACGTTTCATCACCGCCTCGGCACGGCGCTTGGCGGCGCCCTTCAGCGCGCAGGTTCCGGCGATCACCGCCTTCATTTCAGCCATGTCGCCGTTGCAGTGCAGGACGACGTCGCACCCCGCGGCGAGAGACGTCTTGGCGCGGTCGGTGAAACTGCCGCCCAGGGCCTTCATGGAAAGATCGTCGCTCATCAGTAGGCCGTCAAAGCCGATGGCGCCGCGGATAACGCGCTTGATGGCTGTCTTGGAGGTGGTGGCCGGGCGGCGCCTGTCGATGGCGGAGTAGACCACGTGGGCGGTCATCGCCATGGGCATGTCGGAGAGCGCCTTGAAGGGGGCGAAGTCGATGGCGTCGAGCTCGTCATAGGGGGTGTCGACGACCGGCAGATCGAGATGGCTGTCGGCCTTGGCGCGGCCGTGGCCGGGGATGTGCTTGATGATCGGCAGGACGCCGCCGGCGATCAGGCCCTCGGCGGCGGCGCGGCCCAGGGTGGCGACGGTGGCGGCGTCGGGGCCATAGGCGCGGTCACCGATGATCTCGTGGCCGTCAGCGGCCGGAACGTCGAGGACCGGAACGCAGTCGACGTTGATTCCGACGCTGAGGAGATCGTGGGCGATCAGGCGGGCGCCCAGACGGGTCAGTTCGCGCCGCACCAGCGGATCATTGGTCGCGGCCTCGCCATAGGCCCGGCCCGGGGGGTATTTCGGCCAGTGGGGCGGGCCCATGCGCTGCACCCGGCCCCCCTCCTGATCGATGAGGATTGGGGCGCCGGGACGGTCGATGGCCTCGCGCAGGGAAGCGGTCAGGGCGCGCACCTGATCGGGGCTCTCAATATTGCGCTTGAAGAGAATGAAACCCCACGGGCGGACGTCACGGAAGAAGGCCCGTTCCGTCTTGGAAAGGACTGTTCCGGCAAGCCCGAGGATACTGGCGCAGGTCACCGACCCCTGCCCTACCTCACCAGACACTGACGGCCGCGGGTGCGCAGCGTCGTGCAGAAGGCGTCGGCGTCGGCGCGGCTCGCGAACCCGCCGATGAAGGCGCGGTGCAGGGTGGCGCCATTGGCGGCGATCTGTTCGACCCGCTTGGTCTTGCCCGCCATCTGGCCAGGCAGAAGGGCGGCCACGTCGTTCCAGCCCTTTTCCGCCGCGGCGGGCGAAGAGAAGGCGCCGATCTGGACCATCACGGCGCCACCAGAGGCGGCGGGAGCGACCGGCGCCGGCGCCGCCTTGGGCGCGGCGGCGGCCACCGGCGCCTTGGGCGCAACGGTCAGGGC
>DGYN01000016.1:32949-33429 GCA_002398405.1 Caulobacteraceae bacterium UBA5005 | reverse complement strand
TCCTGGCCGCCGCCGGTGATCAGGGCCAGGACAAGGGCGGTCGAGACGGCGAAGTTCATAGTCACTCCCTATCGTGGCCGGGGCTCACCAAAACCGCCGCCGCCTGGCGTCGCGATCTCGATGACGTCGCCGGCCGCGACGTCTACAGAAAAACAGCCCGGCAGCTCTTTTACAGTCCCGCTGGCCAGGATCAAACGTTGAGCGCCGGGCTGGGCCGCTCCGCCGCCGGCGATCCCCTGCGGTGCGTACTCGCGGCGGGTGGAAAGCAGCGCCGCCGTCATCGGCTCCAGGAACCTGATTTTGCGGACCACCCCGTCGCCCCCCGTGTGCTCGCCCGCCCCAGCTGAGCCGTGGCGGACCTCAAACGCCTCAACGCGGACCGGGAAACGCCGTTCCAGAATTTCCGGATCAGTCAGGCGGGAATTGGTCATATGCGTATGGATCGCGCTCGCGCCGTCCTTGGTCGCCGTCGCCCCGGCC
>DGYN01000016.1:24183-32751 GCA_002398405.1 Caulobacteraceae bacterium UBA5005 | reverse complement strand
GCCGCCGCAGATGGTCTCATAGTACTGGCGCCGATCGTCGCCGAAGGTGAAGTTGTTCATCGACCCTTGGGCGTTGGCCATGACCCCCAGCGCCTCATAGAGGGCGTCGACCACGTGCTGGCTGGTCTCCACATTGCCGGCGACCACCGCGGCAGGCGGCCTTGGCGACAGCATGGAGCCCTCCGGCAGGATGATCTTCAGCGGCGCAAGGCAGCCGGCGTTCAGCGGGATGTCGTCGTCGATCAGGGTGCGGAACACATAGAGGGCGGCGGCGTCGACGATGGCCGAGGGAGCGTTGAAGTTGGAGGGCAGTTCCGCGCTCGTGCCGGTGAAATCCAGCACCGCCTCGCCCTTCGACCTATCGACCGTGGTCCGCACCACGATCTCACCGCCGCCGTCCATGGGAACCCGCGCCGATCCGTCCTTGAGCCCGCCGATGGCCCGGCGGACGCAGGCCTCCGCGTTCTGCTGCACAAAGCCCATGTAGCGGGCCACCGTCTCGCCGCCATGCGTCTCGATCAGTTGGGCGACGGCGGAAGCGCCGGCCTGGCAGGCGGCGATCTGGGCTTTCAGGTCGGCGATGTTGCGGTCCGGGGCGCGGGCGGGGAGGGGGCCGGCGGTCAGCGCCGCGCGGACATCCTCCTCAAGGAAACGCCCGTCCCGCATCACCGGCAGGGCGTCGAGCATGACGCCTTCGTCGGCGATGGTTCTTGAGAACGGCGGCATTGACCCCGGCTGGATTCCGCCGACATCGGCATGGTGCCCGCGCGCCGCGACATAGAAGCTCGGCGCATCGCCCTCGACGAACACCGGCATGACCACGGTGATATCCGGCAGGTGGGTGCCGCCCGCGTAAGGGTTGTTCAAGGCGAAGGCGTCGCCTCTCTTCAGGACAGGATGCCGGTCCCTGACCGCCCTGACGCTCGCCCCCATGGAGCCCAGATGCACCGGCATATGAGGCGCATTGGCCACCAGGCCGCCATCGGTGTCGAAAAGCGCGCAGGAGAAATCGAGCCGCTCCTTGATGTTCACGGAGTGGGCGGTGCGTTCGAGGGCCGCGCCCATGGCTTCGGCGATTCCCATGAAGCGGCGGTTGAAGAGTTCCAGGGTGATAGGGTCGGGGGTAGCGGCGGTTTGGGGGCGACTGGCAGTGTCCGGCCGTAGGCGGTACAGGCAATAGAGTTCTCCTGTCTGATGCCTGCACCACCAACCAGGGGCCACGGCGATCTGAGTATCTGGACGTAGCAGTAGGTGGAGCTTGTCGGAGTCTCGGAGCGTGAAAGTGTAGCGCGGCTCGAAACGAGCCTCCGCGCTGTCTCCGGAAGCCTCACTGAGGCAAACCTCCAGCTCAACGTGAGCGATGATGATTGGCCGTTGCGGCTCGATGAAGCCGAACAGCCGTTGGTGGGCGGCTTCGAAGTCTTCACGCGGTGAAGCCGCGCTGGCCAATATAGGCAGCGCCGTGTCGGCTCCCTCGTAGCGAAGGAACATGCGAGTCGTCATGCTCCATGATGCAATTGCCTGTTCCGGCGAGGCATCCCAAATTTCCAAGGCCAGACGTTCTCTGATCCGGGCGACAGCGCTCAAGCCCTCTTCATCGAGACGCTCTTCCACGGCCGCCTGTCGGATTATGCGTACGTCCGCTTGGCCGATCCCCCATGCTGACAACAGCGAGCCGTACTTCGGGCAGAGCACCTCGGTGACGCCCAGCGCATCCGCCACCCAGCAGGCGATCTGGCCCGCGGCGCCGCCGAAGGCCACCAGGGTGTGGTCGCGGGGGTCGAAACCACGCTCGGTGGAGATGCGGCGGATGGCCTGGACGGTTTCCTCGACGGCGATGGCGATGAAGCCTTCGGCGGCGGCTTCGGCGCTCGGGGCGTCCATCTGGTCGGCGAGCGTCTGGACGGCGGCCCGGGATGCTCGGACGTCAAGCGGCTGGTCGGCGTTGAGGCCGAAGATATGGGGGAAGGCGGACGGATCGATCCGCCCCAGAACAACATTGGCGTCCGTCACCGTCGCCGGTCCGCCCTTGCCGTAGCAGGCAGGCCCGGGATCGGCGCCCGCGCTCTTCGGTCCCACCCGCGCCCGCAGGCCATCGAAGTGGAGGATCGAGCCGCCCCCCGCCGCCACAGTCTCGACGTCCAGCGTCGGCGCCCGGACCCGCGCGCCGGCGACGCGGGTCTGGTCCTTGCGTTCAAGTTCGCCGGCGTAGCGGCAGACGTCGGTCGAGGTTCCGCCCATGTCGAAGCCCAGCACGGCCTTGGCGCCCGCCGCTTCGGCGGTCTTGGCGACGCCGACGGCGCCGCCTGCCGGGCCTGAGAGGATGGCGTCGCGGCCGCGGAAGGCGCTCGCGCGGACCAGGCCCCCCGCCGAGGTCATGAACCACAGGGGCGCGCCGTTCACGGCGTCGGCAACCTGGTCGACGTAGGCGCGCAGGACCGGCGTCAGATAGGCGTCGACCACGGTGGTCTCAGCGCGGGGGATGAAGCGGGGGAGGGGGGAGACCTCGTGCGAGGCCGCCACGAATTCGAAACCGGCGCGGCGGGCCAGCTCGGCGGCGCGCTGTTCGTGCTCGGGGTTGAGGTCGGCGTGCAGGAAGGCGATGGCGCAGGACGTGAAGCCCTTCTTGAGGAAGGGCGTGAAATCGAGAGTCTCATCCAGTGGCGTGACTACCGAGCCATCGGCCGCAAGACGCTCGACCGCCTGCAGGACGCCGGCATAGAGCGGCTCGGGTTTGACGATATCCAGCGCGAAGAGGTCGGGCCTGGCCTGGTCGCCGATCAGCAGGCTGTCGCGGAACCCTTCCGTGGTCAGGAACAGGGTCTTGGCGCCTTTCCGCTCCAGGAGGGCGTTGGTGGCGACGGTGGCGCCCATCTTGATGGCCGTGACCCGCTCGGCCGGAAAGGGCGCGCCCGCCGGGACCTGCAGCAGGCGGCGCATGGCCTCGACGGCGGCGTCCTCATAGGCGCTGGAGGCCGAAAGCAGCTTGGCGGTGACCACCTCGCCATCCGGCGCGCGGCCGAGCACGTCGGTGAAGGTGCCGCCCCGGTCGATCCAGAATTCCCAACCGTTCATGGCCTACCACTAGCTCCTGACCGCGGGCCCCGGTAGCCTTGCGCAAAAGACGAGGGGAAGACGCATGTCAGGGCCGCTTGCCGGGGTGAGGGTCATCGACCTTGGCCGCTATATCGCCGGGCCCATGTGTGGCTCTCTGCTGGGGGATCTGGGCGCCGACGTCATCCGCATCGAGCGGGTCGGCGGCGGCGAGGACCGGGCGGTTCTGGAACTTTTCGCGGAGGCCGATTCGGGGGCGGGTTACCTCTCGAGCAACCGCAACAAGCGCGGCGTGACCCTCAATCCCGGCAGCCCCGAGGGCCGCGAGGTCTTGAAGCGCCTTATCGCCACGGCGGATGTTCTGGTGGTCAACCTGCCGCTGTTCGCCATCCAGCAGTTGGGCCTCGACTATGAGAGCCTGAAAGCCCTCAAGGCCGATATTATCCTGGTGCACACCTCGGCCTTCGGAACAGAGGGTCCCTACATCGACCGGGTTGGTTTCGACGGGGTGGGAGCTGCGATGAGCAGCGCCATCTATATGTCCGGCGACCCGGACCAGCCTCGCAAGGCGAGCAATCCCTGGGTCGATGTGACCACGGCCCTGTTCAACGCCTATGGCGTGCTGGCCGCCCTGATGCACCGCGCCGCCACCGGCGAAGGACAGAAGATCGAGACCAACCTTCTGCGCTCGGCCCTGAACCAGACCAACGCCACCATCATTGAGCAGGCCCTGATTCAGAAGAACCGCATTCCCTCCGGCAACCGCGCCCAGGGCGCGGGTCCCGGCGACGTGCACCGGACCAAGGACGGCTGGGTGCTGATCCAGGTGGTCTCCGACGCCCTCTTCGCCCGCTGGGCCAAGCTGATGGGGGATGAGGAAAAGTGGCTTTCCGATCCCCGCTTTGCCACCGACGTCCTGCGCGGCGACCACAATGATGTTCTCTCGGCCCGCACCGCCGAATGGATGGCGACACGCACCACCGCCGAGGTCATCGACACCCTGGCCAAGGCCAAGATCCCGGCCGGCCCGATCCTCTCGCCGCAGGCTGTGCTCGAAGATCCGCATATCCAGGCGGCCGGTCTCTATCGCCAGATGGCCTATCCAGGCCTTCCCGGCCCCGTGCCCATCGTCGAGCCCGGCGCGCGGTTTTCCGGCTTTGCGCTGGAGCAGGAGCGGCCGCCGACCGTCGGCGAGCATACCGATGATGTTTTGGGTGAATTGGGTTACAGCCCCGGCGAAATTGAAGCCTTGCGGCAAAAGGGCGTGATCTGATTCACGCATTTGGCGCGTAGGCCTGTCATAGTCTGGTCCACATCCTAAGCTTGACTGTTGTCTCATGAGCTTCTGGTCGAACATCGCAGCCCTGGCCGCCCGGCGCGTTGATGACGCCGACTGTCCCGACTGCCCTCCGGGCGCGCCGGGGGAAGATCCCGCCTTCACCACGGCGGTGACGGCGCTTGGGGCCAAGCTCGCCAAGGCTGATGGGCGGTCTGACCGGATGGAGTTCGACGCCTTCGCCAAGGTGTTCCAGCCCGACGTCAATTCCGAACGCAATGTTCAGAAGCTCTATGAACTGGCCAGTCAGACCACCCGCGGTTTCGAGAGCTACGCCAAGCGCCTGGCCAAACGTTATCGCCGCTGCCCCGAACTGCTGGAAGACGTCCTCGACGGCCTCTTCCACATCGCCGCCTCCGACGGCGTGGTGACTGGTGATGAGTTGCACTACCTGGAAGAGGTGGCGACGCATTTCGGCATGTCGCCGCTGACCTTCCGCCGGTTGAAGGCGACGCACCTGGGCATGGGCGCGGACGATCCCTATCGCATCCTCGCGGTGCCGCATGACGCCCCCGACGCCGAGGTCCGCGAGGCCTGGCGCAAACTCGCCGCCGACGCCCACCCCGACCGTGCGGCCGCCCGGGGCCTGCCGCCGGACTTTGTCGAGGTGGCCCAGGCCAAGGCCGCGGCCATCAACGCCGCCTACGATCAGATCATGCGCGAGCGCCGCGCTTTCGCGGAAGCGAGTACGGTTTAGGCGCCCCGGAGCCGCTTTCGAACTTCTTTCGTCCTCGTGTGTTGACGAACGGCACGACGAGGCCGACATTATTGTGACGGGCCAAGGTCAAGGCCCCTTGGGATTTTGGCGCATGCAGGCAATCAACGGATCGTCGGCCAAGAAGGGCTTCGCCGCCGTCTTTGGCCTTGTGGCCGCCGCGCTGGCCGCGGCTGTCGGTCTGGTGCTCGCCATCGTCTTTGCCGCCACTATCGTCGTCATCGGCCTGATGGGCAGCGTGCTTCTGGCCCTCGCGGGCCTTGCCATGAAAGCCCGGCGTTCCGCCAAGGCCAAAGCCGCCGACGACGGCGTGATCGAAGCCCGGCAGGTCGGCGGTCATTCCTGGGTCGCATACGGCTGGGACAACCGCCGCTAATCCACATTTGAATTCCGTCTCCGAGCTCCAAGCCCGAAGCGGGCTAGGGACGGACGATGTTACTTCGGGATTTCCTGATCTTCGCGGCGGTCTGCGCCCTCTGGGCGCTGAACACTGTCCTGAGCAAGATCGTGGTCAGCGACTGGCAGGTCCCGCCCCTGCTGTTCGGCGCCGCGCGGTTTCTGGTGGTCGCCATCGCCGTCTCGCCCTGGCTCCTGCCCGCGCCAAAGCCCGTGTGGAAGGTGGCCTTCGTCGGGTTGTGCATGGGCGGCGGGACCTTCGCGCTCAGCTTCATCGGCCTGCGCGATGCAACGCCATCCTCTTCCGCCATCGTCTGGCAGCTCAGCCTGCCGATCACGACCCTGCTGTCGGTGCTGGTGCTGGGCGAGAAGATCCACTGGCGGCGGGGTGTCGGCATTGCCCTTGCCTTCGCGGGCGTTGTCACCGTCATGTGGCGGCCCAACGACATGGAGCTGTCCAGGGGCCTTTTGTGGATCGCGGCCAGCGCCGTCGCCGGATCGGTCGGGGCGGTCATGCTCAAGAAGACCGAGAACGTCAGGCCTTTGCAGTTCCAGGCCTGGGTGGGCGTCTCCTCGGTTCTGCCGCTCGCCGTGCTGTCGCCGATCCTTGAGCCGAACGGCGTCGAGGCCGTCCGCGCGGTCCTCTGGCCCTTCGTCGGGATGGTGCTGTTTTCAGGCCTTGTGGTCTCGGTGATCGGGCATACGGTCTACTACAGCATGCTCCAGCGCTACGAAGCCAACCTGATCGCGCCGCTAAGCCTGATGGTGCCGCTGTTCACCATGGGCCTGGGCGTTGTCATCACCAACGACCACATCGACCTGCAGATGGGAAGCGGCGCCGCGGTGGCGCTGGCCGGCGTGCTGATCCTGGCGCTTCGCACGAGGCGCGCGAGCGCATGATCGAATCCATCCCCGCGCCGTCGCCCAACTTCAACCCTCGGCCGGCGCCGCCGGACATGATCGTGCTGCACTACACCGGCATGAAGACCGGCGCAGAGGCGCTCGCCCGGCTTCGCGACCCGCAGGCCCAGGTCTCCGCCCACTATCTGGTGGAGGAGGACGGCCGGGTGTTCTCCCTCGTGGCCGAGGAGCGCCGCGCTTGGCACGCGGGGAAATCCTTCTGGAAGGGCGAGACCAACCTCAACGACCGCTCGATTGGCATCGAGATCGTCAATCCGGGCCACGAGTTCGGCTACCGGCCCTTTCCCGAACGGCAGATCGTCGCGGTGATCGACCTGCTCACCGACATCCGCAGCCGCTGGGAGATCCCCGACGAGCGCATCCTGGGCCACTCGGACGTCGCCCCTGCCCGCAAGGAAGACCCGGGCGAGCTGTTTCCCTGGGACCGCCTGGCCGATGCGGGGCACGGGTACTACCCGGAGGTCTCCGCCGCCCCTGGCGCGCGCCTGGCGACGGGCGACGAAGGCCCCGGCGTTTTCCTGCTGCAGGCGGGGCTGACGCGGCTTGGATATGACCTGCCGCCATCGGGGCAATATGATGAAGATACGGCGACAGTAGTCCGGGCCTTTCAACGCCATTGGCGCCCCGATGTGGTTGACGGGGCGGCGGACGGCGAGACCCGGGCGAGACTGATGGCGCTCCTGCGGATGATCCCCAGCTGAGCCTCGCCAACTAATAATCAAGATTCCTGAGTTATTGAGGCTCGATCCTAGGGGACGTCGCCGTGATCAGGACTTTCGCAAAGCGTCTCGCGGGCGACAAACGCGGCGGAACCGCGCTCATGTTCGCGATCTTCCTGCCGGTGCTCGTCGTCCTGGGCCTCGGCACGGTCGACCTCTTCCGTATAGCGGTCGTCAAGCAGCAACTGCAGGACAGCCTGGACGCCGCCGCCCTGCTGGCGGCCCGCTCGGCCGCCAAGACCAACGCCGAGACCGACCAGGTGGGTGACCAGGCCTTCGCCGACATGATCATCAAGTTCGATGTGAACTCGCCGGCCTCGACCTTCACCGTGAATGCCGAGGGCGACCTGGAAGGCAAGGCCTCCGGCGAGCTGAAACCCCTGCTGCTTGGGATGTTCTCCGGCGGCAAGCTGAAGACCAATGTCGACACCGTGGTCAAGCGCGGCGAGGGCTCGCCCCTGGAACTGGTGCTGGTTCTCGACACGACGGGCTCTATGGCCGGCCAGCCGTTGGCCGATCTCAAGGCCTCGGCCAACAGCCTGGTCGACCGGCTGTTCGCAGACGTCTCCAAGCCCGGAATCGTCAAGATCGCCGTCGTGCCTTTCGGCCAATACGTCAATGTCGGTGTTTCACGGCGAAACCAGCCTTGGATGAATGTGCCGGCCGACTACACCCAGACCGTGCCATTCCAGCCCAGTATCGAACACAAGTTCCATGGTTGCGCGGGTTCGCCCGCCTACCCCAAGAACGTCGAGGACAAGGACAAGCACCGCGTCTACCCGGGCTTTCTGGACCTGACCTGTGGGTCGGAGATCACCCCGCTGACCGCGACCAAGTCCACCGTGACCTCCGCCATCAGCGGGCTGACCGCCAACGGCTGGACCTATATTCCCTCCGGGCTTGCCTGGGGCCACAACCTCATCTCGAAAGAGAAGCCGATGCACGAGGCGTCGGACTACGACAAGAGCGGTCAGAACATCAAGCCGCGCAAGGTGATCATCCTGATGACAGACGGCGCCAACACCCGTCAGATGAACCACACGACGGGCGCTCATGATGTCCCGCCCCCCGGCGGCGAGGCGGCGGCGGAGGCGGATGCCTATACGGCGCAGCTCTGCACGAACATCAAGGGCGACAAAATCGAACTCTTCACCATTGCTTTCCAGCTGAATGAGAACAACGCCAAGAAAACGCTGAGCAAGTGCGCCACCAGCGACCTTCATTTCTATGACGCGACCGACAGCCTAAAGCTGCAGAGCGCCTTCGACGACATCTCCCTGTCGCTCAAGAACATCTACATCGCCAAATAGCCCTGCGCTTGACGTCACGCCCCATGACGCTCACTTATCGCCCTACCAGACGGCCGGGCGGTCGCGGCTTTGCAAAAGGTCGAGGAAAGTCCGGGCTCCACGGTGAAAAGGCGGCGG
>DGYN01000016.1:18053-23924 GCA_002398405.1 Caulobacteraceae bacterium UBA5005 | reverse complement strand
GTAAGAGCCCACCGCGGACCTGGCGACAGGGACGGCACGGCAAGCCCCGCCTGGAGCAAGACCGAATAGGGACGGCGCGCGTTCGCAAGGACGCAGGGGCTCACCGCTCCAGTCGTCCGGGTAGGTCGCGAGAACTGGCCAGCAATGGCCAGTCCAGAGGAATGATCGTCGCGCACCGGTAAAACGGTGTGGCACAGAACCCGGCTTATAGGCCGTCTGGTATTTGCCTCTATACTCGGTTGTGCACCGCTCAAGCTATGAGGTCTGTGAACAACGCCAAGAGTTCTCTGTATGTTCTGTTAATAACTATTGACAAATGTTAACGATTTTTGCCTGCGACATCTTTGTATTTTCAGCAAGAAATTCCGTAGAGTCATTGAAAGGCAGTTAATCCCATGCTATCCCATTTGCTTCGGGTCCGAGGGGCGCCCGAGGGGTGTGCGGGGCGTAACCCGGCTTTTTCAGGGGCTCGTTTGTGTTTCTCTCGACGTTCGAGAAGCAGTTGGACGCCAAGCGCCGGATCGTTGTTCCGGTGGAATTTCGCGCCCTCACGTCCGGCCCGTTCGACGGGGTCATCTGCTTGCCGTCCATCGAGGCCGACTGCATCGAGGGTGGCGGAGCGGCCCTGTTCGAGACCTACAAGCGTCTGATCGAGGAGCTCGATTTCGGCGATCCGGTGCGCACCGCCCTGGAGACCTCCATCTATGGCGGCCTTCACAAGCTGGGTTTCGACACCGCCGGACGCATCACCCTTCCCGAAACCCTCTGCGACATGTTCGGCCTCACCGACTGGGTGACTGTCGTCGGCATGGGCGACCGGTTCCAGATCTGGGGTCGCGAGGCCTTCCAGGCGCACCGCGCGGGCATGCGCGATATTGCTCGCCAGGGCCTGGCCGACCTTCGCGCCGCTCAGCGGGCGGCGCGGTTGAGGGTCGCCGGATGACCGCGCACCACTCCGTCCTCCTGCCGGAAGTGATGGAGGCCCTGGCCCTCAAGCCTGGTGAGACCGCGATCGACGGCACATTCGGGGCCGGGGGTTATTCCAAGGCCATGCTGGCCGCCGGCGCCAAGGTCATCGCCTTTGACCGTGACCCGACGGCCCAGGCTTTCGCCGCCAAGTTTCCCAAGCGCCGCTTCACCCTGATCGAAGACCGCTTCTCGCAGATGGACCGCCACGGCATCGAGGCCGACGCGGTGGCTCTCGACATCGGGGTGTCGTCCATGCAGCTGGACGAGGCCGGGCGCGGCTTCTCCTTCATGCGCGACGGGCCGCTCGACATGCGCATGGGCGCGAGCGGCAAGACCGCCGCCGACATCATCAATGGCGAAGAGCAGGCGGACCTCGCCCGCATCTTCTGGCTCTATGGCGAGGAGCGGGATTCCCGTCACATCGCCAAGTACCTGGTGCGCCGCCGGGAAGAGGCGCCGTTCGAGCGGACCCTTGATCTGGCTGACGCGGTCGAGGCCGCGGTCGGGGGCCGTCGCGGCGCCAAGGTGCATCCGGCGACGCGGGTCTTCCAGGCGCTGCGGATCGCCGTCAACGACGAGCTTGGCGAACTGGAGCAGGGCCTGGACGCCGCCGAGCGGGTGTTGAAGGTCGGCGGGCGGCTGGCGGTCGTCACCTTCCATTCGCTGGAAGACCGCATCGTCAAAGCCTTCTTCACCGAGCGCGCCGGGCGCCTGCCGGGCGGCTCGCGCCATCTCCCGCCGAAACAGGAGGGCAAGGCCGCCACCTTCCGGCTGATCTTCAACGGCCATATCTCGCCCACCGAGGCCGAGATCGAGGCCAACCCGCGCGCCCGCTCGGCCAAGCTTCGCGCGGGCGTCCGCACCAACGCTCCCGCCTGGGAGGCCGCGGCATGAGCCTTCTCGACCGGCGCTACCGCGGCTTCCGTGTCATCAATTTCGCCGCCCTGGGCATCCTCCTGGCCATGGCGCTGGGCGTCTATCTCGCCAAGACCGCCGCGGGTCGTGAATCCGGCGAGATCAAAACCATCGAACGCCAGATCGCCGCCGAGCGCCGCGAGATCCGCATGCTTCAGGCGAAGGTCGCGGGCCTTGAGCAACCCCGGCGGATTCGGGAGCTTTCGACCGCGCACCTGGGCCTCGCGCCCGTCGACGCCAAGCATGAGGCGACCGCCGACGCCCTGCCGTCCCTGGCCGGTCCCAAGCCCAAGGCGGTCGCCCCGTGACCGCGCTCGGCCTGGGACAGAGGCATGTCGGCGGTCTGGGGCGGCGGTTTGGCGATCTGATCTGGAAGGTCGAGCACGCCTTTGAGCGGGCCAAGGCCGAGGGCCGGCCGGTGGACGATGTCCGCCTGCGCATGGTCTTCATCCTGGCGGTGTTCGCCGCGGGCTTCATGGCTCTGGCGGTCGGCGCGACCAAGACGGCCCTGTTCCCCAGCGAGACGCGCGTGGGTCGGATTGCCTCAGTCCTGCCCGGCGGCCGGGCCGACCTGACCGACCGTAACGGCAACCTGCTGGCCGTCGATCTGCCGGCCTACAGCCTCTATCTCGACCGTGGGCTGATCTGGGACGTCGCCGAGATCAAGCAGGTGCTCGGCCCCCTCCTGCCGGCCACAGCTCGCGCCCGGATGACCGCCGCGCTCGCCGGCAAGGGGCGCATGAAGGTCATGGGTCCGCTGACCGCCGACCAGCGGCGCGCCATCGACAACCTGGGCCTGCCCGGCGTGACCTTCGAGGCCGAGGCCAGGCGCAGCTATCCCCTGGGCGACACCGCCCCGCATCTGATCGGCTATGCGGGGGCCGGCGGTATCGGCCTCTATGGGGCGGAAGCGGCGCTGGATCAGCGGCTGCGGGGCGAGGCCTCGCGCGGGCCCCTGGCGCTGGCCATGGATCTGCGCGTCCAGGCGGCCCTGGAGGATGAGCTTCGCGCCGCCGCCACCCAGTTCCAGGCTCTCGGCGCGGTGGGCCTCGTCACCAACGTCCGGACCGGCGAGGTCCTGGCCATGTCCAGCTGGCCGGACGCCGATCCCTCGCGGCTCAACGAGTTGGATTCCACGCGCAGCAACCAGGCCACCAACGCCCGCCTGGAGATGGGCTCGATCATGAAGGTCTTCTCGGTGGCCATCGGGCTCGACTCCGGGACGGCGACGCCAGCCACCGTGTTCGACGCCACTACGCCGGTGGTTCTGCCCGGACAGACCATCCACGACTACCACGCCAAGAACAGCCACATGACCCTGACGGAGGTGTTCCTCAACTCCTCCAACATCGGCACCAGCCGCCTGGCCCTGCAGTACGGCGGCCCGACCATGCAGCGCTATTTCAAAAACATGGGCCTCCTGGACAAGGCGCCCATCGAGCTCAAGGAAAACGCCTCGCCGCTCGCCAGCGGTCCGTGGAATTCCAACGCGGTCGCCAGCCGCTCATTTGGCCACGCCATCGCCGTGACCCCGATCCAGGTCGCCGCCGGCATGGGCTCGATCCTCAACGGCGGCGAATATGTGCCGCTGACCATTGTCAGGCGCGAGGACGCCCCCGCGGGACGGCGCGTCGTTTCCGAAACCACCAGCCGCCAGATGCTCGACATGATGCGCAAGAACGCCGTCGAGGGCACGGGCAAGAGCGCCGAGGCGGCCGCGCCCGGCTATCGTCTCGGCGGCAAGACCGGCACCGGTGAAAAGCCGTCCGGCGGCGGCATCGCCCGGGAAAAGCTGATCTCGTCCTTCGCCGCGGTCTTCCCCACCGATGGGCCGCTGACCGCTGACCGCTACTATGTCCTGATCCTGGTGGACGAGCCCAAGAGCCAGGGCGGGCGACCCACCGGCGGCGTGGTCGCCGCCCCCGCCGTCGGCCGGGTCGTCAACCGCATCGCGCCTTTCCTGGGCGTCGAGCGCAAGCTGACGGGCCCCACGGCCCTCGCGACCGTCGCGCCTACCGAGGCCGCCGACTTCGAAGGAACCCTGGAAGAGCCCGCCGCGGAGGTTGTCGACTGATGAGCCCGCGCCTCTCCGAATTGGTGAAACGCGGCGTCGGCGCCGACCCGGAAATCACCGGCGTCACCGCCGATAGCCGCCAGGTGCGGCCGGGCTATCTGTTCGCGGCGCTTCCCGGCGCCAAGGTCGATGGACGGGCCTTTATCGCCGGCGCGCTCAACGCCGGCGCAGCGGCCATTATCGCGCCGGATGATGTCACGGGCCTCGCCGCGCCAATCGTCCACGCCCGCGATGTGCGCCGCGCCTATGCCCTGGCCGCCGCCGCTTTCCACCAGGCGCAGCCTCCCGTCGTCGTGGCGGTCACCGGCACCAACGGCAAGACCTCGGTCGCCGCCTTCTGCCGTCAGATTTTCGAGCGCCTGGGCCACAAGGCGGCGAGCATGGGGACGCTCGGCGTTCGCGGCCCCGGCGATCAGCCCCTGACCCCGCCCGGCCTCACCACCCCCGACGCCGCCGAGGTGTCGCGTTGGATGGCGACGCTGGCCCAGCAAGGGGTGACGCACCTGGCCCTGGAAGCCTCATCGCACGGCATCGACCAGCGGCGCCTGGACGGGGTCAAGCTGACGGCCGCGGCCTTCACCAACCTGACGCAGGATCACCTCGACTATCACGGCACCATGGGGGTCTATCGGGCCGCCAAGCTGCGCCTGTTCGACGCCCTGCTGCCAAGGGGCGCCACGGCCGTGCTCAACGCCGACTCCGACGCCTTCGGAGCCTTCGCCGCTTCGGCGCGGCTGAACGGCCAGACACTGTTGTCGGTGGGCCGCAACGGCCAGGGCCTGGAACTGGTCGATCGCAAACCAACCCCGCAGGGCCAGACCCTGAAGATCCGCTCAGGCGCCAAGACCCATACCGTGCAGCTGCCGCTGGCCGGCGAGTTCCAGGCCTCCAACGCCCTGGTCGCCGCGGGCCTGTGCATCGCCACGGGCGAGGACGCGGAAAAGGTCATCGCCGCCCTGGAACACCTTGAGGGCGCGCCGGGCCGTCTGCAGCGGGTGGGCGCCCGGGCGGGCGGAGAGGCCTATGTCGACTTCGCCCATACGCCGGACGGCCTGCAGACCATGCTGGAGGCGCTTCGCCCCCATACCCGCGGCAGGCTGATCGTGGTGTTCGGGGCCGGCGGCGACCGCGACCGGACCAAGCGCCCGCAGATGGGCGCCATAGCCGAAAGGCTGGCGGATTTGGCGATCGTCACCGA
The DNA here is from genome assembly GCA_002398405.1 of Caulobacteraceae bacterium UBA5005. Lineage (GTDB taxonomy): Bacteria > Pseudomonadota > Alphaproteobacteria > Caulobacterales > Caulobacteraceae > UBA5005. The sequence goes on along the minus strand of DGYN01000016.1, from coordinate 18,768 downwards.
CGACAATCCCCGTTCCGAGGATCCGGCCTCGATCCGCGCGGCCATCCTGGAAGCCGCCCCCAACGCCATCGAGATCGGCGACCGGCGGGAGGCCATCTTCCGGGCGGTCTCGCAACTGGCCGAGGGCGATGTGCTTGTGGTGGCCGGCAAGGGTCATGAACAGGGCCAGCTGATCGCCGGCGTCACCCACCCCTTCGACGATGTCGCCGTGACGGCGGAGGCCCTGCGTGGCTGAGCCAATTTGGACATCGTCTCAAATCGCGGCCGCGACCGGAGGGACCGAGCAGGGGAGCTTTGTCGCCACCGGGGTCTCCATCGACACCCGCACCCTGGAGCCTGGCGACCTGTTCGTGGCGCTTTCGGGAACGCGCGACGGGAATGAATTCGTCCCTGCGGCGCTGGAGCTTGGCGCGGCGGGAAGCCTCGCCACGCGAGAGGTTCCGGGATCAGCCGTGATTGTGGGCGACACGCTCGCGGCCCTGGAAAAGCTGGGGATCGCCGCTCGCGACCGGTCGCTCGCCAAGCGTTGCGCGGTCACCGGATCAGTCGGCAAGACCAGCGTCACCCAGGCGATCCGGGCGGGCCTGGAGCGGGCCGGGAAGGCGCATTCCTCCGTCAAATCCTACAACAACCACATCGGCGTTCCGCTTACCCTGGCCCGGATGCCGGCCGATACCGAGCGGGCGGTCTTCGAGATCGGCATGAACCACGCCGA
>DGYN01000016.1:0-17884 GCA_002398405.1 Caulobacteraceae bacterium UBA5005 | reverse complement strand
GAGATCGGCATGAACCACGCCGATGAGATCACGCCGCTGGTGAAGATGGTCGCCCCGGACGTGGTGGTGATCACCACCGTCGGCCCGGTTCACGTCGAAAACTTCCCCGACGGCGAGGCGGGCATCGCCAAGGCCAAGGCCGAGGTGTTCGCCGGGATCAAGCAGGGTGGGATCGCCATCCTCAACGCCGACAACAAATGGTTCGAGATGCTGCGGGCCGAGGCCCTGAAGGCCGGCGCCAGGGTCCAGACCTTCGGGACCTCCTCGATCTGCGACGCCAAGCTGGTGAAGTTCGAGGCGGGCCTGCGTGAGGCGAAGGTCGAGGTCCAAATCCACGGCCTGCCGTTTTCCTATTCCATGCGCCAGACCGCCGACCACTGGGGGCTGACGAGCCTTGCGGCCCTGTTGGCGCTGGAGGCCATGGATGTGCCGCGGGACATCGCCCTGAAGGCCCTTTCGGAGTTCGAGCCCCTTGAAGGCCGCGGAGCAGAGCGGGAGATCGAAGGGTTCGTCCTGATCGACGAGAGCTACAACGCCAACCCGATCTCCATGGCATCCGCAATCCGCACCCTGGGCGCCCGGCCTGTGAGGGGGCGGCGGATCGTCGCGCTGACCGACATGCTGGAACTGGGCGCCGAGGCCCCCGGTTTCCATGCGGCGCTGGCGAAGGACCTCGCGGAGGCAAAGGTCGACCTCGTGTTCTGCGCGGGGCCGCTGATGAAATCCCTGTGGGAAGCCCTTCCTGCGACTCGGCGCGGCGGTTACGCGAAAGATGCGGCCGAGCTCGCGCCCTTGGTGGCGGGGGCGGCCAAGGTGGGCGACGCGGTCATGGTCAAGGGCTCCAACGGGTCCAAGGCCCACCTCGTCGCCGCGGCGCTGAAAGCGCGGGGAGAGGGCTGAGATGTTCTATTGGCTGTTCCAGGCGATGGGTGGCGGGGAGACCTATATCCCCGGCCTTAACCTTCTGAATTACACGACCTTTCGGGCCGGGATGGCGCTGTTCACGGCGCTCATCATCGTGGTCGCCATGGGCTCGCGCTTCATCCGCTGGATGCAGGCCAAACAGGGCAAGGGCCAGCCGATCCGCACCGACGGCATCCAGCGCCACGTCCTGGAGAAAGCTGGCACCCCGACCATGGGCGGCTTCATGATCCTGGCGGGCCTTCTGATCGGCTCGCTCCTCTGGATGGACCTCACCAACATCCATGTCTGGGTGGTGCTGCTGGTGACCGCCGGATACGGGGTCCTGGGTTTCCTCGACGACTACGCCAAGGTGACGAAACAGACGACGGCCGGGGTCTCGGGCAAAACCAAGCTCGTCTTCCAGACCCTGATCGCCGTCGGCGCCTGCGTCCTGCTGGTCCTGTTCGGCGAACCTTCAACCACGCCCGATCTTGCGACCTCGGTCACCTTCCCCTTCTTCAAGGACCTGATCCTCAACCTCGGCTGGTTCTACATCGCCTTCGCCGCCTTCGTGATCGTCGGGGCCTCCAACGCCGTGAACATGACCGACGGCCTCGACGGCCTGGCCATCGTGCCGGTGATGATCGCCGGCGGAGCCCTGGGCATGATCGCCTATCTGGTCGGCAACACCGTCTCGGCCAACTATCTGGTGCTGCATTTCGTCCCCGGCGTGGGCGAGCTGGCCGTGGTCTGCGCGGCCATCATCGGCTCGGGCCTGGGCTTCCTCTGGTATAACGCGCCCCCCGCCAAGATCTTCATGGGCGACACCGGATCTTTGGCGCTCGGCGGGTGCCTTGGCGCCATCGCGGTCTGCGCAAAGCATGAGCTGGTCCTGGCGATCATCGGCGGACTCTTCGTGCTCGAGGCGCTCAGCGTCATGATCCAGGTCGCCTATTTCCGCATGAGCGGCGGCAAGCGCATCTTCCTGATGGCCCCGATCCATCACCATTTCGAAAAGCTCGGCTGGCCGGAATCGACCGTGGTGATCCGTTTCTGGATCGTCTCGGTGATGCTGGCGCTCGCCGGCCTCGCCACCCTGAAACTGAGATAGGGGAGGGCAAACAGCGGTGATCCCGGTCAAGGGTTTCGAAGGCAAGCGGGTGGCGGTGTTCGGCCTTGCCCGCACCGGCCTGACCGCGGCCCGCGCCCTGGTGGCCGGAGGCGTCGAAGTCGCGCTGTGGGACGACAACGAAAAGACCCGCGCCGCCGCCTCGAGGGAAGGCTTCACCCTGGTCGATCTGTCGGCGGTGGACTGGACCGGTTTCGCCGCCCTGGTGCTTTCGCCCGGGATACCGCTAACCCATCCTGAGCCTCACTGGACGGTGGTGAAGGCCAGGGCCGCGGGGGTCGAGGTGCTTGGCGATATCGAACTCCTGGCCCGCACCATCAACGCCACCCCTGAGCACAAGCGCCCCAAGGTCGTGGTAATCACCGGTACCAACGGCAAGTCGACGACGACGGCCTTGCTCGGCCACATCCTCACCGCCGCGGGCCGCGACGCCAAGGTTGGCGGCAATATCGGGCTGGGGGTGCTTGGCCTCGACGATATGCACGCCGGCGCGGTCTATGTGATCGAGGCCTCCTCCTATCAGCTCGATCTGACCTCCAGCCTCAAGGCCGACGTTTCGGTGCTCCTCAACATCACCCCCGACCACCTCGACCGGCACGGCGGGATGGAGGGCTATATCGCCGCCAAGAAGCGCATCCTCCTCAACCAGGGCAAGGGCGACACCGCGGTGATCGGCGTCGATGACCCCATCTGTCAGCGCATCTGCACCGAGATCACCGCCGCCAACAAACGCACCATCTGGCCGATCTCCTCGGGCCGGGCCATGGGCCGCGGCGTCTACGTCCTCTCCGGCGTGCTCTATGACGCCACTGGCGACCGGGTCGTCGAAGTGGCCGACCTCCTGCGCGCCCAGGGCCTTCCCGGCCGCCACAACTGGCAGAACGCGGCGGCGGCCTATGCGGCGGCGAGGGCGCTTGGCATCTCCATGGAGGACGCTGCCGCCGGCCTGATCACCTTCCCCGGCCTCGCCCACCGGATGGAAACGGTCGGCCAGATCGGCCAGGTGAAATTCATCAACGACTCCAAGGCCACCAACGCCGACGCGGCGCGTCAGGCCATGGCCACCTATCCCAAATTCTATTGGATCGCGGGAGGCAGGGCCAAGGAGGGCGGCATCGACAGCCTGGCGGAATTTTTCCCCAAGATCGCCAAGGCCTATCTGGTCGGCGAGGCGGCGCAGGACTTCGCGAAAAAACTTGAGGGCAGGGCTCCGGCGGTGATTTCCGGCACGATCGAAATGGCCGCCCAGCAGGCCTTCGCCGATGCGCGGGCGGCCGGCGACGAGGCGGTGATCCTGCTCTCTCCCGCCTGCGCCTCCTTCGACCAGTTCCCTGATTTCGAAGCGAGGGGCGATCTTTTCCGCGCCGCCGTACGTGAGCTGGCGCTGGCCAAGGAGCCGATCCCATGACCACGGCCCAGCCCAATCCCCTGCAGACTCATGTCTTCGCCCGCACCGACCGCTCGCCCCTGGGGGTCTGGTGGTGGACTATGGACCGCTGGCTCCTGGGCGCTACGGCGATCCTTATTGTGCTTGGGGTCCTGCTTTCCTTCGGCAACAGCCCGGCCGCCGCCTCGCGTATGGGCATAGACGATCCCTTCCACTTCGCCATCCGCCAGAGCGTGTTTGGCGTCGCCGCGGCGGGGCTGATGCTGGCCGTCTCGATGCTGACGCCCAAGCTGATCCGGCGGACTTCCTTCTTTGTCTATCTGGGCGCCATCGGCATCATGGCCATCCTTCCGCTCCTGGGCCACGAGGCCAAGGGCGCGACTCGCTGGGTGGAGTTCGCAGGCTTCACCCTGCAGCCCTCCGAATTCATGAAACCGGCCCTGGTCATCCTCACCTCCTGGATGTTCGCCGAAGGACAGAAAGGGCAGGGAGTGCCCGGCGTCTCCATCGCCTTCGCTCTCTACGGCCTGGCGGTGGCGCTCCTGCTGATGCAACCCGACGTCGGCCAGACCATCCTGATCACCATTGCCTTTGGGGCCTGTTTCTTCATGGCGGGGGTGCCGATCCGCTGGATCGTCGGCCTGGGCGCCGCTGCCGTCGCGGGGGCGGTCTCGCTCTATTTCGCCTTCGACCACGTGGCCAGCCGCGTGAACCGCTTCCTCGATCCGGACAAGCAGGACACCCACCAGGTCGACCGGGCCCAGGACGCCATCGCGTCGGGCAGCTGGTTTGGGCAAGGGCCGGGCGAAGGCGTCCTCAAACGCCAGGTGCCCGACGTGCACACCGACTTCGCCTACTCAGGGGCGGCCGAGGAGTTCGGCCTGTTCTTCTCCCTCGTCCTGATCGGCCTCTTCGGCTTCATCCTGGTCAGGGGGATGCTCCGCGCCATCAAGCTTTCCGATCCCTTCGAGCAGATCGCGGCGGCGGGCCTGTTTGTCATGGTCGGCCAGCAGGCATTCATCAATATCGCCGTGAACCTCAATCTGATACCGACCAAGGGCATGACGCTTCCCTTCATCAGCTACGGCGGCTCCTCCATGCTGGCCATGGGCCTGACCATGGGCATGGCGCTAGCGCTGACCCGGCGCAGGCCCGGCGCCTTTACCCAGAACGAAGGCATGGCCCGCTCGGGAGCCTTTGCTTGAGCAAGCTCTGCGTCGTCGCCGCGGGCGGGACCGGAGGCCACCTCTTCCCCGCCCAGGCCCTGGCTGAGGCCCTGACCCGCCGTGGCTGGCGGATTGCACTCGCCACCGATGACCGGGGCGCGACCTACGCCTCCAACTTTCCGGCGGAGCGCCGCATTCCCCTGTCGGCCGCGACCTATAAGCCGGGCGATCTGATCGGCATGGCGGGCGCCGCCTTCCAGGTGCTGGCGGGGGTCTCTCAGGCCAAGTCTGCCTACAGGAGGGCCCGGCCCGACATCGTCGTCGGTTTCGGCGGCTATCCGAGCCTCCCCGGCCTGATGGCCGCGACCCAGATGAGGATCCCCACCGTCATCCACGAACAGAATGCGGTGCTCGGCCGGGTGAACCGGTTCATGGCGGGAAAGGTGACCCGCGTCGCCTGCGCCTTCCCGACCCTCGAAAAAGCCAAGCCGGAGGTGAAGGCCGCCGCCGTAGTGGTCGGAAATCCCGTGCGCCCTGAAATCCGCGCCCTTTACGACAAGCCCTTTTCGCCCCCGGGCAACGCCATCCGCCTGCTGATCACCGGCGGCAGCCAGGGCGCGCGGCTCCTGTCCGAACTCATGCCGGTGGCCATCGCCGCCCTGCCTGAGGGCCTTCGCCTCAAGCTCAAGGTCCAGCAGCAGACCAGGGCCGAATCCATGGAGGAGGCGCGGCGCGTCTTCCGCGACTGCATGGTCGAGGCCGAGGTCGCACCCTTCTTCCGTGATATGGCCTCTCGCCTGGGCGCCGCCGACCTTGTCATAGGCCGGGCCGGGGCCTCGACAGTCAGTGAGGTCGCGGTGGCCGGAAAACCCTCGATCCTGGTGCCGCTGAAAATCGCCATGGACGATCACCAGACCTTCAACGCCAAGCTGCTGACCGACGCCGGCGCGGCCGAGGTGGCGGCCGAAGACATCCTCACCGTCGATGTGATGACGGCGGCGCTGGAAAAGCTCCTCGACAGCCCCGCGCGTCTGGCCCGCATGGCGGCGGCGGCCCGGTCGGTGGCCATGCCCGACGCGGCGGAAAAGCTCGCGGACCTGGTCGAAGAGACCGCGCGCTAAAACCGCAAGTATCGGGTCGTTCGACGCCGGTCGACGTTCCAATACGGCGCTCCATCCAAAGAGGAGACGCCCATGCGTATGCTGCAGAACAAGGTCGCCATCGTTACGGGCGCAAGCACCGGGATCGGCCGGGCCACCGCCAAACTGTTCGCTGAGCAGGGCGCCAAACTCGTCATCAGCGCCCGGAACGCCGGAGCGCTGCGAAGCCTAATCGACGAGATCGAGGCGCAGGGCGGGCAAGCCGCGGCCTTCCCGGGCGATCTACGCGACGATGCGCTTGCGAGCGCCTTGGTGAGGGTCGCGGAAGAACGCTTTGGCGGCCTCGATATCGCGGTGAACAACGGCGCGACCATGGGTGATCTGAAGCCGGTCCTGGACATGAGCCCTGAGAATTGGCGCGAGGTTATCGGCGTCAATCTCACCAGCGTGTTCCTGCACGCTCAACAACAGGCCCGCGCCTTGGCGAACAGAGGTTCAGGCTCGCTGATCTTCGTCTCCAGCTTTGTCGGCTACACCGTTGGCATGCCGGGCATGGCCGCCTATGCAGCGAGCAAGGCCGGGATGATCGGCCTCGCCAAGACCATGGCCGCGGAATTGGGCGCCTCTGGCATACGGGTCAACGCCTTGTTGCCGGGGGGAACCGACACGCCGTTGGGCCGCGAGTTCGCCGACACGGATGAAGCGCAAGCCTTCGTGCGCTCACTGCATGCGCTGAAACGCCTGGCCCAACCAGAAGAGATTGCCCGTGCGGCCCTTTTCCTGGCCTCGGAGCAGGCGAGCTTCGTCACCGGGACGGCGATGCTCGTGGACGGAGGCGTTTCGATCAGCCGGACCTAGCGGCCAAGTTGGGCGTCGATCGCATCCTCGATGCGCTGACGGCCAAGACTCGCCGCCTCTTCCACGCTTCCAGCCCGGTCGGGGGAATAGTATCGGCTGTCGCAGGCGGCTTTGCGCAGACCCTCCTCGACGCTGCCGCCGGCGATGGCAAACGGTTTGCCCGGCAGCGCGCTCTCCGGTCCGGTGACGCCGTTTTCGCGTAGGGACGCGAAGGTCAGCGCCCGGAAGGTCTTGGCCTGGCAATCAACCACCACCTTCTGCCAGCCCCCATAGAAGCGGTCGCCGTTGATCGGGTTATCACCAGTGACGATGCGCAGGATTCTGAAACTGCGGCGCGGGCCCTCGCGGCTGATGCTCTTGGTGTCGATGAATACCGCATCCTTCTGCACGGCGGCCAGGCGCAGCGACAGCGGCCCATCCTGAAGGGCCATGAGCGCGAAAAGCAGCATCATGGGGAGGCTGGCCAATCCTTTCCTGACCCCTTGCGGCGCATCGCCCCGCCGCTGGCGAAGCGTGTCTCATCCCGTTGAACGCCCAGGTCTCGCAGGCCGCCGGCAGCCTCCAGCCGCCAACAGCGCCGGGCGACCCAGATCAAGACCTCCATCCCCTCCGCCGCCCCGCGCCGGGCCCACAGCGCCAGGGTCTCCGCATAGGGCGCCCGCTTCCAGGCGGTAGGATTGGCGGGGTCGACATCGACATTGAGGGTCTTCCCGCCGCCGGAGGTGTGCAGCACAAAACCCGCCCGGTCCGGCTTCCAGGCCTCGTCCAGCTGGTCGTCCAGCAGCCAGTCGCAGGCGAAGTCGGCGCAGCCCCCGGGACGCACCTCATAGACCGCGCAACCCTTGTCCCGCTTGAAATAGCGGCACCAGACATGGGGCGCCTTTTCCAGCTCCTTGACCCCGATCAGCTTGCAGCACAGGCCACAACCGTCGCAGCTTTTGGCCGGTGTCATTCGGGCCTGTTTAGCCGTTCGCGGCCGAGCTTCGTCGCCTCGAGGATGCTGGGCGCGCGGACCTTGATCTCGATCCTGTCGCAGACCGCGGCGGCCATAGCTTCTTCCGGGCCGCCTGCGTTGATGACGAAGATCTGGCCGGTCAGGAAGCGCTCCGCGCCCAGGGAGCCATCCTCGTTGACGAGGGTCGTCGCCAGGGTGCGGAACTCGTTCTGCTGGCAATCCACCGATGTCTGCCGCCAGCCGCCGGCCACTGGCTGGCCCGTCTTGGCGACCACAAGGATGTGGAAGGCGGCGACGCCATCGGTGGTCTTGAGGCCGGAAAAGTCGACGAAGGTCGCCTCTTCGCCCAGGTGCACCAGGCCAAGATCGCGCGTCTGCGCCAGGGCGACGCCCGCCAAGCCAAAGACCATTGCCGCCGAGATCAAATATCGCCGCATATTCCGGCCTCCTAACAAATCAGATAGCACACCAATATGGCCACACGCCCCATTCCCTTCGCCCTAGGTCCCGTCCATTTCATCGGGATCGGCGGCATAGGCATGAGCGGCATCGCCGAGATCATGATCCGTATCGGCTATACGGTTCAGGGCTCGGACGCCAAGGCCAGCGCCAATACCGAACGCCTGGCGGCCCTGGGCGCGAAGATTTTCATCGGTCATGGCGGCGATCATGTGACCGGCTGTTCGGCGGTGGTCTATTCGACGGCGGTCAAGGCCGACAATCCTGAGATGGTGGCGGCCCGCGAGGCGCGCCTGCCTCTGGTGCGGCGGGCCGAGATGCTGGCCGAGCTGATGCGGCTCAAGTTCTCGATCGCGGTGGGCGGCACCCATGGCAAGACCACGACGACCTCCATGGTGGCCTGTCTGCTCGACGCCGGCGGCCTTGACCCGACGGTGGTCAACGGCGGGATCATCAACGCCTATGGCACCAACGCCAAGGTCGGCGAGGGCGACTGGATCGTCGTCGAAGCGGACGAGAGCGACGGATCGTTCCTGAAGCTAAAATCGACGGTGGCGATCGTGACCAATATCGACGCCGAGCACCTGGACCACTGGGGCGACTTCGACGCCGTGAAGAAGGGCTTCCGCGATTTCGTCGAGAACATCCCCTTCTATGGTTTTGCGGCCGTGTGCCTCGATCACCCCGAGGTCCAGGCCCTGGCGGCGACGGTGCAGAACCGGCGCCTGGTCACCTATGGCATCAATCCGCAAGCCGAGGTTCGCGCTGACAATGTGATGATGGACGCCAGCGGGGCGACCTTTGATCTGGCCTTCAACCCGCGCAGCAAGCCGCCGACCCGTCTCACCGGCCTGCACCTGCCCATGGCCGGCTGGCACAACGTCTCCAACGCCATCGCCGCCATCGCGGTCGCGCGCGAACTCGGCGTCACCGACGAGGCGATCAAGCGCGGCCTGGCGGGCTTCGGCGGGGTCAAGCGGCGCTTCACCACCACCGGCGTCACCGGCGGCGTCCGCATCATCGACGACTACGGCCACCACCCGGTGGAGATCGCCGCCGTCCTGCGCGCCGCCCGCCAGGTGGCCTCCGGCAAGGTCATCGCGGTCGTCCAGCCGCACCGCTACACGCGCCTTCGCGACCTCTTCGCCGAGTTCTCCTCCTGCTTCAACGACGCCGACACGGTGATCGTCGCCGACGTCTATGCGGCTGGCGAGGCGCCCATCGAGGGCGTGGACCGCGACCACCTGGTCGCCGGCCTTCGCCAATACGGCCACCGCCGGGTGCTGCCGCTGGAGAGCCCCGCCGCCCTGCCAGACCTCATCAAGGGCGAGACGGCCAGCGGCGATCTGGTGGTTTTCCTGGGCGCCGGCGACATCACCAACTGGGCCTACGCCCTGCCGGACCAGCTCAAGTGAGCTGGAAGGATAATCTACCGCCCGTCCGGGGGCGACTGTTGCGGGACGAGCCTCTGGCCCCCTTCACCTGGCTGCGGGTCGGGGGTCCGGCCGATGTGATCTTCATGCCTGCCGACCAAGAGGACCTGGCGGACTTCCTCAAGTCCCTGGACCCGGCCGTACCGGTCCTTCCCCTGGGCGTCGGCTCCAACACCCTGGTGCGGGACGGGGGCCTGGAGGGGGTGGTCATTCGCCTGGGCAAACCCTTCGCTGAGATCGAAACCCTGCCGGGCGCTCATCTGAAAACGGGCGCGGCCTGTCTCGACAACATGGTCGCCCGGGCGGCCGCCAAGGCCGGGATCGGGGGTCTGGAGTTCTACGCCGGCATCCCCGGGACCATCGGCGGGGCGGTGGCCATGAACGCCGGCTGCTATGGGACGGAGACCAAGGACGTCCTGGTCGAGGCCTATGGCCTGGACCGGCAGGGAAATCCCGTGACCTTCTCAGACCCCGACGCCTTCACCTACCGCCACGGCTGGGGGGCGGAGGAGGGGGTCATCGTCACCGCCGCCCTCTTCCAGGGAACACCCACCGATCCCGCCGAGGTGACCGCCCGCATGGAAGAGATCACCGCTCGCCGCGAACAGACCCAGCCGATCCGCGAAAAGACCGGGGGATCGACCTTTAAAAACCCGGAAGGCCATTCGTCCTGGAAACTGATCGATGAGGCCGGCTGGCGGGGGAAACTCTTTGGCGGCGCCAAGTTTTCCGAACTGCACGCCAATTTCCTGATCAACACAGGGGAGGCGACCGCCGCCGACTTGGAGGGCCTGGGAGAGGCGGTGCGGGCCGATGTAAAGGCCCTGACCGGGATTGATCTTCATTGGGAGATCAAGCGGGTGGGAAAGCCGTGAAGACTCTGATCGCCGCTGCTCTCGCGCTCGCCATCGCCACGCCCGCCCTGGCCCAGAACGCGGCGGCCCTGCGCGACGCGGCCCTCAAGGACGACACCGCCTGGAACGTGGTCAGATCGCTCACTTCAGAGGTTGGCGCGCGCCCTGCCGGATCTTTGGCCGCCGCCCGCGCCCGGGACTGGGGCGTCGCCAAGCTGCGCGAACTCGGATTCAGCAACATCAAGGTCGAGCCCTATACGGTCACGGCCTGGGAGCGGGGACCGGAGTCCGCTGAACTGACCGCGCCTTTCCGCCGTCCCTTGAACATCCTGGGTCTTGGCCGCTCGATCCCCACCCCCGCCGGCGGCGTCGAAGGCGAGGTGGTCGTGTTCGCCAGCTATGACGCGATGCTCAGCGCCACCGACCGCCAGATCGCCGGCAAGATCGTCCTGGTGAACCAGCCCATGGTCCGCGCCCAGGACGGTTCGGGCTATGGCGCCATCAACAGGAACCGCACCCAGGGCGCGTCCGAAGCCGCCCGGCGCGGGGCGATCGCCTACCTCACCCGCTCGCTGGCCACCGATGACGCCAACAACCCGCACACCGGCGCGATGACCTACGCCGCGGGCGTGCGGCAGATCCCCGCCGCCGCCGTCTCCGTGCCCGACGCCAATGTGCTCGCTGACCTGGCGGCCAAGGGCCCGGTGCGGATCAAGCTTTCGATGATGTCCCGCACCGTCCCCGGCGCGCCCGCCTGGGACGTTTCCGGCGAGATGATCGGGACCGGACGTCCCGACGAGATCATCGTCATTGGCGGCCATCTGGACAGCTGGGATGTCGGCACGGGAGCGGTAGATGACGCCGCCGGTATCGCCATCACCACGGCGGCGGCGAAAATCGTCGGCCAGGCGAGGCCCCGGCGCACCATCCGCGTGGTCATGTGGGGGGCTGAGGAGATCGGCGAGAGCGGCGCCCGCTATGGCCGCGACCATGCCGCCGAGGTTCCGAAAATCGTCGCCGCGAGCGAGAGCGACAACGGCGCGGGCGCGATCTTCGCGCTTGCCCTGCCGCCGGGGACAAGGACCAAGCCGGAGTTCGCCGAACTGCAGTCGACGCTCGCGCCCCTGAAGATCAACGTCGTCGCGGCGCCGGCCACGGGCAGCGGCGCGGACACCGCCGCCCTGCATCAGGCGGGGGTTCCCGCCTTCAGCTTCGATCAGGACTCCTCGAAGTATTTCGACCTGCACCATTCGCAGAACGACACCCTCGAACAGATCGACCCAGGTGACTTGGCGCAGAACGTCGCCGCCTGGACGGTTGTTCTCCACTTCATCGCCAATTCGACGGTGGACCTCCGCGTCCCCGCGCCGGCAAGGTAAGTCATGGATATCAAAGGCCAACACGTCGCCGTCCTGATGGGCGGGCTCTCCTCGGAACGGGAGGTTTCCCTGGTTTCCGGCGAGGAATGCGCCAAGGCGCTGGAGCGCAAGGGCGCGAAGGTCACCCGCGTCGATGCCGGCCGCGACCTCGCCGCCGTGCTGACGGCCTTGAGGCCCGATGTCTGCTTCAACGCCCTGCACGGCGAATGGGGTGAGGACGGCTGCGTGCAGGGGATCCTTGAGACCCTGGCCATTCCCTACACCCACTCCGGCGTCCTGGCCTCGGCGCTCGCCATGGACAAGGCCAAGTCCAAGGCGGTGCTGGCGGCGGCGGGGGTCGATGTGCCCGGCGGCGGGCTCTTCAACCGCTTCGAGGCGGCCAGGCGCCACGTCATGCCGCCGCCCTATGTGGTCAAGCCCAACGCTGAAGGGTCCTCCGTCGGCGTCTTCCTGGTGTTCGAGGGCGCCAATGGCCCGCCGCAGGAGCTGATCGCCCCGACCTGGACCTTCGGCGAACAGGTGATGATCGAGCCCTATATCGCGGGCCACGAGCTCGCCGTGGCGGTGATGGACGGCAAGGCGCTGTGCGTCACCGAGATCATCGCGCGGACGGGCTTCTACGACTACGACGCCAAGTACTCCGACGGCGGCTCGGAGCACATCGTCCCGGCCCGGATTTCGGCCGATGTGACGGCCCGCGCCATGCGTCTGGCCGAGCGCGCGCATGGTGCGCTTGGTTGTCGCGGGGTTACCAGAAGTGACTTTCGTTATGACGACATTAACGACCTTTTGGTTCTTCTAGAGGTCAACACCCAGCCCGGAATGACACCCGTCTCGTTGGCCCCCGAACAGGCGGCTTTCACCGGTGTCAGTTTCGACGATCTGGTGTGTTGGATGGTGGAGGACGCTTATGGTCGCGATGGTGAGGGGGCAGGGGTACAAACCCGCTAAGCCTCGCGCCCGTGCGCCCGGGAAACCCGTTGCCAAGCGCCCCGCTGGCCCCCCCGCCAAACTGCGCGCCCGCGCCGAGGGCAAGGGCCTCTCGCCCAAGATCGCCCTCTATGGCGCGTCGGGCGCGGTCCTGCTGGCCCTATCCCTCGTGCTTTTCACCGGCAATCGTCTGGAGATGGCCGGCGAAGGCTTGAAGGGCGCGGCGGCCGGGTCCCTGGCCAACCTGGGCTTCGCCGTCACCTCCCTGAAGATCAAGGGCGCCAGCCCCGCCGCGACCGCCGCCATCGCCGCGGCGAGCGGCATCTCCCGCAACGACCCCATCCTCTCCGTCGACCTCGAAGAGCTGCGCAAACGCGTCGAGGCGGTCGGCTGGGTCGAGAAGGCTCAGGTCATGCGCCTGCTCCCCAACACTCTGCTAGTCAGTGTGGTCGAGCGTCCTCCCGCCGCGGTCTGGCAGGCCAACGGCGTCCTGCGCGTCATCGACAGGCACGGCCAGGTCATCCCCGAGGCCAGCCCCTCCCAGTATCCCCAACTCCCCCTCGTGGTCGGCAGCGGCGCCAACGATTCCGGCGCCGAGGTGCTGCGCCTGGTGAGCGAGCGGCAAAGACTGGCTGAGCGGCTGGAAGCCCTGGTGCGGGTCGACGACCGGCGCTGGGACCTTCGCCTGAAGGACGGGACGATCATCCAGCTGCCGGCCGTGGGCGAGGATTCCGCCCTCATCGCGCTCGATGCGCTGGATCAGAAGCAACGGGTTTTGGACCTTGGCCTTGGGCGCATCGATCTGCGCCTGCCGGACATGGTCGTGGTGCGCCGGCGAGAAACGCCGGTTTCGGCCGAAATGGCCGCGGGAGGCGCGTGAGCAACTAATGACCCTGGCCTTCGATGCTTCGGAATTCGCGCCATCGGCGCCGCCTAAGGAAAAGCCCCCCGCCAAGGCAAAGCGCGAGGACGGCCGCGGCAGCCTGAAGGCGGCGCTCAACCGCCCGCAGGTCATCGCCACCGTTGATCTGGGCGCCTCCAAGGTCGCCTGCTTCGTCATGACCCCCAGCGGGGTGAACCAGCAGGACCGCACCCTGACCGCAGCGGGCGTCGGCTATGTGGCCTCGCGCGGCGTGCGCGGCGGGGCCATCGTCAATGTCGAGGAGGCCGCCCAGGCCATCTCCCAGGCCGTCGAGCGGGCTGAAGCCGTCGCGGGCGTCCGCGTCTCCGGAGTCACGGTCTCGACGTCTGGCGGCTCCCTGGCCTCCAGCCGCGTCCGGGCCCAGATTTCGCTCGGCGCGAAGCCCATCAGCGACCACGATCTGATGCGCGCCAATTCGGCGGCGCTTTCCCAGGTCCGCCTGTCCGGCCGCCGCGCCATCCACCTGCTGCCCGTATCCTGGTCCGTCGACGGTCAGGGCGGGGTGCGCGATCCGCGCGGCATGTATGGCCGCTGCCTGGGCCTTGAGCTCCTCGTCGTCACCATTTCCGAGACCGCCTTCCAGACCCTGGTGCACTGTGTGGAGTGCGCGCACCTCTCCTTCGAGGGCGTGGTGGCCTCGCCCTATGCCTCGGCCCTGGCGGCCCTCGACGACGACGAGATGGACCTGGGTTGCATCTGTATCGACATGGGCGGCGGCTCGACCTCGGTCGCCGTCTTCCAGCAGGGCTCCCTCATCCACATCGACAGCCTGCCGGTCGGCGGCGCGCACGTCACCGCCGATATCGCCCGGGGCCTCTCCACCTCCATCGCCGGCGCCGAGCGGATCAAGACCCTGCACGGCTCGGCCATCGCCTCGGCCAACGAGGACCGCGAGATGATCGAAGCGCCGCCCAGGGGCGATGATCCCGGCGCCGGGCCGGTGATCGCGCCCAGGTCCCTGCTCAAGGGCATCATCGCTCCCCGCGTCGAGGAAACCCTCGAACTGCTCCGCGACCGCCTGAAAGCCTCCGGCGCCCCGATCGACTCCGACGCCGGCCTGGTGCTTATGGGCGGCGCCGCCCAGCTGGCGGGCGTCCGTGAGGTCGCGGTCCGGGTGTTCGACCGTCCCGCACGCCTTGGCCGCCCCCGCCGCTTGCCGCACCTGGCTGACGCCGCGTCCGGTCCCGCCTTCTGCGCCGCCGCCGGCGTCCTGCAGCGCGCCGCCTTTGGCCCTCGCGAAGTCGCCTCGACCCGGGCGCTGGCGGGCCTCAAGCCGCTCGCCGATCCCGCCGATCCCCAGGCGCCGCTGATGGTCCGCATTAGGGATTGGTTGAGGGATAACCTCTAGCTCTGCGCCGCTGCGGCGTTGGGCCGCCTGTCCGGGCGGGCGTGGAACGGATACAAGCCTCACGCGAACGTGCTCGATCCCAGACAAAACCTGTGACAAACGGGTCACGATTACGATATTTTAACTTGCGCTTAACCTGCACGGGCCGTCATGGTCCCGCTCAACGAGATCGCAGGAAAGCGACTGATTCTACGGGTTTAACGGCCTTCGAGAGTTCCTGTAGGCGAAGCCGGGGGTAGGTATGCAAGAGTTCGATCCGCGTCGACCGACGTTTAGAATCGCGCCTCGGGTCCTGATGGTCGCCGCCGGCGTTACCGCCCTGGCTCTGGGCGTACGGCTCTCCGACGCCCAAGCGAACCTGCCCACCGCCGAAATGCGCGCCCGCGACGCCGAGCGCACCTCCAATCTGCAGCACGCCGCCTTCACCGCCGCCCAGGCGCAGCCGGGCCTCTACGCAGCCGAGCCGGTCGAGATCCGTATCCAGGCCGGGGAGACCTTCGAAGAGGCTATCCGCCGGGCCGGGGTTGATCCCAACGACGCTCGCGCCGCTGCCGCCCTGCTCGAAGCCGCCGAAACACCGGTCAAGGGTCTCGCCGGCCGTGAATTCGAGGTCCTGGTCGCCCGGCCGCACGACGAACTGGCCGAGCTTCGCCTGGTTGGTCTTTCCATGCGAACCGGTCCCGCGGATCAGTTCTCCATCAGCCGCGCCTATGATGGGTCGCTGCGCCTTCGCCAGATGTCAGAGCCGATCACCGAAGAGGTGACGGTGGTTCAGGGCGAGATCGGCGGCAACTTCAAACGCACCGCCGGCTCCATGGGCGCCAACACCGCCATCGTCGAGCGGGCCCGCAAGATGTTCTCGCAGAAACTCGACTTCTCGCGCGACGTTGATGACGACGACACCTTCAAACTCGTTTTCCGCCGCCAGGTCACCGAAAGCGGCCGCGCCGTGGGCGCCGTCGATCTGCTCTATGCGGAACTGATCACCGACACCTCTGAGAAGCCGCTCCGCTTCTACCGCTTCAAGCCCGAGGGCGAGAAGGAAGCGCAGTATTACGACGACGCCGGGGTCAACACCCGTGGCTTCCTCCTGGCGACGCCGCTCTCGGTGGCGCGCATTACCTCCAGCTTCGGCATGCGCCGGCACCCGGTGCTGGGCTACAACAAAATGCACCAGGGCATCGACTTCGGGGCCGGGACCGGCACCCCGATCTTCGCCGCCGGTGATGGCGTAATTGTCCAGGCGGGCCGCAACGGCGGCTATGGCAACTGGGTCCAGATCAAGCATTCCGGCGGCTGGGAAACCGGCTACGCCCACATGTCGCGCTTCGCCCCAGGCGCCAAGCGGGGCGCCCGCGTCAAACAGGGCCAGCTGATCGGCTATGTCGGCGCCACCGGCCGGGTTACCGGCCCGCACCTGCATTACGAAGTCATGCGCAACGGCGCCAAGATCAATCCCAAGGCCGTGAAGATCCCCGGCGGGACGCAGCTGACCGGCGCTCAACTGGCGTCCTTCAAGGGCGAAATGAGCCGCTTGAATGTGCAGCTTGCCCAGGCGGAAAACCCCGGCCAGACGACGCTCGCCGAAAAGGAAGCCGCCGCCGCCAAGGCGACGACCGTGGCCCTGCGCCCCTCGATCGGGTTGCGCTAGCCTTTTGCACCGCACAACAGAAAACGGCCGGGCGTGATGCCCGGCCGTTTTGCTTTTCAGGAACGGCCGCGCCTTAGCGCGTCGCGCCGCCCGCCGCCGCTGAACCCAGCACCGTGGCGTAGTTGCGCTCCATCCAGTTCAGGCGCTCGTCGAAGATCTTTTCGACAACGCGGGGTCCGGTCAGGGCGAACTCCATCACCGGCTCTTTGGCAGCGTCGTGCTTGGGCCAGGCCACCCCGCCCGCCGCGCCCGGCGTGCCGTACTTCGCGAACGCCGTCCAATAGGCCACGATCGCCTGGCTGATGGCGACGTCCTCGGGGTTTTGCGAGCGCGCGAAGACGTACCCCAGCTCCCCGCCGTGGGCGAGGCCAAAGGAGGTCGGCGCCCGGCCGTTGCCCGGCGAGGTATAGCTGATGTGGTAGCGGTAGGTCGGCTGGCCGGTCTTGGCGTGCGCGCGGACCAGGTTGCGGTCGGGCTCGGTGATGTACTGGTCGGTGACCAGCAGGTTCAACACCCGCTGCGGCTCGTTGCGGCCGGCCGCGGAATAGGGGCCGAGGTCCCGCGTCGTGGCGCGGATCGCGGTCAGGCGGTCCTCGACGCGGGGCGTCTGGAACAAGCTCGCCTCATTGGAGTTGCCCCCCGTCAGGTACGGAATCTTCATCTGCTTGCCCTCGGCGAAGGCCTGGGCGGTGCCGATGGTGACTAGGCGACCATCACGGATGACGCCGGCGCCGCCCGCGCCGACCGGCGGCTGGGCAAGGTCCGCGAAGGGTACCTGGCGCATCCGCGCCAGGGTGGCCGCGCTATCGCCGGTGATCCCTTTGGCGTCGAAATAGGCCTTGCCGCGCCCTTCGAAGTCGCTGAGCGCGTAGGGATCGCGGCGGCCGAAGGCGGACTGGGTGATCGCCTTGCCGAACAGGCCGCGGGCCTCAGGCAGGATCATCAGATAGTTGACGGAAATGCCGCCAGCGCTCTCGCCAAAGGCCGTGATGTTGTTCACGTCGCCGCCGAACTTGCCGATGTTGGCCTTGACCCACCTGAGGCCCGCGATCTGGTCCATCAGGCCGTAGTTGGAGAAGGCCTCGCCGGCCGGGGCGTTCTTGGTGATGGCCGGGTGGGCGAACCAGCCGGTCCGGCCGAGGCGATAGTTGATCGCCACATAGACGACGCCGCGCCGCGCGAAATGGGCCCCGTCGTACTGGCCGGCCGAGCCGCCGGTGAAGGAGCCGCCGTAGATCCAGACCATGACCGGCAGCTTCTCGCCGGGCCGCATGTTGGCGGGCTTTTGCACATTGATCGTCAGGCAGTCTTCTGACGCCGCGCAGGAGGGGCCCGACTGGGCCGCATCACGAACCCCGGTCCAGGCTTTCACCGGCTGCGGCGCGCGCCAGCGCAGGTCGCCCACCGGCG